>NZ_JPUW01000003.1:0-96641 GCF_000743635.1 Lysinibacillus sp. BF-4
GTGTAAGGGTTTTTTATTTCACTATAATTAATACGGTCGAACCATACGCTTATATTGCTCAAGTGACACACTTTGATCTGATGATACACGCTTAATATAAAATGGGTCTTCATAAGGTGAATTATAGCCAAGTCGTGTCGTTAGTGCTAGGTCAAAGCCTGCATTCTTTACAATTTGCACAGTATTTGCATTAAATTGACCAAATGGATAGGCAAATGCGCGTGGGCCTTTTGGTAAACTCGAAATATTGCGCTTTAAATCTGCTGCAAGCTGTGCATTCGATACTGTTAGCACATTGCTTGTCTTGCCAATGATATTATGCAAGTTGTACGTATGCCCTTCAAATGAAAAGACATCACTCATATTCGTTACATCCTGCCATGATAACGCTTGTAATACATTGGGGCTAAACACTTGCTTAGGGTTTGCCGCATCATTACGTGCCGTAATTAAAAACTGGGCTGCTTTAAAATTATGTTTCTTTAATACAGGGTAAGCATACTCTCGCGTTGATAATAAACCATCATCAAAAGTTAACACCACAGAGTTTGCAGGCAAAGTAATTTGTCGTTTTAAATAACGACGGAATTCGTCTAAAGTAATTGTTTCGTAGTTTTGCGAATTTAGGTACGCCATTTCCTGTCTAAACTGCTCACTCGTCACAGTCGTACTTTTATGTTTAAAGAAACCTAAATCACGCTCTGGTAAAACATGATGATACATTAATACGGCTACACCACGGTCTAGTGCCGCCTTAGAGCTATGAATATAACCCTCACGACCACCAATTACTGTTACATACCAGTTGCCCTCCGTACGAATTAGCGGGAAGCGCTGATTGGTATCTAAGTGACCAAAGGCTATCAGCTTACCACTCTCATTTGTATAAATATGATTGCTTTGTGAATTATACGGAATAATAAATTTACCTGTTGGACGTAGCGTTGTAAAGCGATTAGCCGCAACGGTCTGCTCTTTTACATGAGAGCGTGTAATATATACAGGTGCATCGCCCCATTGAACCTTAACATGCGTTTTGTAGCGGCTATCCGCTGGATCATCCACATATTTAATCGGTGTATTGCCATATAAGCGTGCTACCGTCATTGGCTTATCACGTCTAAAATCAATAACTTCTGTATATGTTGTTGTAAAACCTGTTTTAGCCACTGGCTTACTCGGTGGCGTTGTTACTGGTGGCTTTGGTTGAGGTGCTGGTGTACTCGTTACATCGACATTTGTATGATAAATAAAACCTAGTCGTCCATTCAGTTCAATGCCATACCAGTTACCCATTTGACTAATTACTGGATAGGTTTGCCCTTGCTTTAGCACTGCAAAAGCTTTTAATGTGCCTGCAACGGTTTTATTATCCATAATGCTTGCATCTCGATTAGCAGTAACAATTTGCTTCGCAGGTGCAATTGCTGTTGCATTGCGATAATTTACCGCTTTTACTTGCTTAGTGCGATTTTTAGCAATATACGCATAGTGATTACTCCAACGAATTTGCCACCAATTGTCACCATAGCTTTTTTCAACTGTAAATGTTTCACCTTGTACAAGTTGCCCAATTTCAACTAGTTGTCCTGTACGATTATCGTAAACGGGTACATTTTGCGTAACCTCAATAATTGGCTTAGCTGCCTGTGCAGTTAAGCTGCCTGTTACTACAAAAGCAAATACTACAATAAACGCACGTATCAATCGTTGCATGATATCTTCTCCTTTACTCACTCTCCATAAAATCCTCTGGTCGCACACCTTCCATACCTATCATCGGTGAAATGTGCTGGTAGTTTACAGCAGTTAAGTTAATTTCAGTTGTAGCTTGTACTACTTGCTCTGCTACTTGGTCAATAATCGCAAGGCGTGCAGTTAAACTTGTCCGACGCGCTAAAGTATCTGCTCGGCGTAATCCTTTTTGAAAAGCATTAGGGTCGCCACATAAAATTAAAAAGCGCTGCGCACGAGTAATACCCGTGTATAAAATATTGCGATTAAGCATGCGATAATAATCATTAACGACAGGCATAATAACAGTCGCAAACTCTGAGCCTTGTGCCTTATGCACAGAACAACAATACGCTAACGTCAGCTGGCTAAGGTCTGCTCGCTCATATGTCACTTCAATACCACTAAAGGATACAACCATTTGTTCTTTTTTATCGGCGCTCTCCTTAGCCAAAATAATATGCGTGACACGCCCCATATCACCATTAAATACATTACTCTCTGGTTGATTAACCAGTTGTAAAACTTTATCCCCTACCCGGTACGTAGTATCCCCATAAATTACTTCCTTTGGTTTCGCTGTTGTACGTGGATTTACTACTGCTTGGATTTCACGATTTAAATGATCAATCCCTGCTGGTCCACGGTAAATCGGCGCAAGCACTTGGATGTCTTCAATGGATTGCCCTGTGTCTAGTGCACGCTTAATAATGCGAGTAACACGGTTGGCAATGTCGGGCGTATTAGCTGGTATAAAAGAACGGTCAGGTGTTTTTGCGGTAATATCCGCAGGTACAGCTCCTTGCTTAATTTCATGAGCCATTCTAATAATAGAGGAGTGGCTCGCTTGTCGAAATACCTCAGTCAACTCAATAACGGGCACTTGCTTACTCTGTAATAAATCGCGTAATACTTGACCAGGCCCTACAGATGGCAGTTGGTCTTCATCCCCTACAAATATTACTTGCATATCCTCTGGTAGTGCCTTTAATAGCTGGTAAGCTAACCACGTATCCACCATCGAAAACTCATCCACAATTAATAATTTGCCTGTAACCGCACGCTCACTACCTTCTTCTTCCTCTTGCCCTGTAAACCCTAACAAGCGGTGAATAGTCATGGCAGGTAAGCCTGTAGACTCTGCTAAACGCTTTGCGGCTCGCCCTGTTGGTGCGGCTAGTACAATCGGAAACGCCTCATTTTTTGCGGCATAATGTGCAGGGTCTAGCGGCAATTCATGCAACGCAGCATACACCTCAACAATACCGCGTACTACAGTTGTTTTACCTGTACCTGGCCCACCTGTTAAAATCATTAATGCCGACTCCACTGCCGTTGCAATTGCCTCTGCTTGCGTAGTGGCATATTTGACTTCGAGTTTTTCTTCTACCTCACCTATCGCAGCGTATACATCACTATTGACGAATGAGGGCGCCTTTTCGTTGTCCATTAATAAAGAAATTATTTTATGGGCAATGCCTACTTCGGAATAATACAAACCTTTAGGGTATACACGCGTTTCTTCGCCGCATAATGCGCCCTCGTCAATTAAACGCTCTAGAGTAGCCGTAAATAGCTCCGCATCTTGAATCGTTGCAAGCTGTTGTGCACGCGCTACAACCTCACTCGCCTCTGCGTAAATATGCTCTGTCGTAACCGCTTCATTTAACGCAGCGATTAAGGCTGCTTCAATGCGTCTTGTATCCTCGTGTGCAAAGTGCAAGGACTTGCCAATCTTATCTGCCTTATCAAAGCCAATACCCTTAATATCCTCAATTAAGCGGTAAGGGTTGTCCTCTACAACTTTCAAAGTGTCTGCACGGTAGGTTTCATAAACCTTAATACTGTCTTTATTTCCGATGCCATACTCCTGTAGCTTCAGCAAAATATGTGACACACCAATATTTTCTTGCACATTCGTAATAATCATTTGTTTTTTTTCGTCTGTCAGCCGCGGGACAGCATCAAGTACATCCCCGTCTTGCAAAATGCGCTGTAATGTATTGTCTCCTACCTTATCAATAATCATCTCAGCTGTTTTAATGCCAATCCCAGGGAATAAATCACTGGATAAATAGCGCACAAGACTTAGACGAGACGTTGGCAATTGCTTTTCAAAAGTATCAGCAGAAAACTGATCCCCGTAACGCGCATGCGTTTTAGCATACCCTGTAAAGCGATACATTTCTTCTTTTTCGATAGCTAAAAAACTACCAACGACGGTTAAATCTTGCTTGCGAGAAATAGTTGGTGCATCCGTATCTGTTACGCGGAGGCTGAGTACGGTATACAAGGTTTCTTCATTATGAAATACTACGCGATTTACCTCGCCCTCAACAAAATGTACCATAATAACCTCCTAACGATTTTCTAAAATTTACAGCTTATTTCTAGCTATTTGCTTTATTCGCATCTAAATTTGTCTGATTTTTCTTTTTTATTAAATCAATGCTATAATTATACTAGCATTATAGAAAAGCAAAGGTGGACATTTCATGAATTTAATTTATAAAGAGCTAGTTTTCCCGTTCAAAAACACAAATTTAGAACGTATAATTGATGGTAAATACTTCAAAGTTAATACTATGGATAATGCGCAAGAAATTCAAGTACAACTCGACAATGAACAAATGTTACTCGAATTCTCCAAATCATTAAAAGCAACGTGTGGCTTATTGCAAACGTATGAAACAGAGCCTTATACGTGTGTAACAATAGATTTAGAAAAGTTTGTAGCCTCTTTTAATGCGCGCTACCAGCTAAATGCTGTAATTACAGCCTAATGAAATACCAGACCTGTCAACTTGGACAGGTCTGGTATTTTTTTCATTGTAAACGTTGATTAACTAAATCATAAATGTATTTAGCTTGCTCAAACGCTGGTGAAATTGTAAAGGCGCGCTCTAGGTGATGCAATGCGCCTTCTGTATTTTGCGTAGATACTGCATATAGCACACCTAAATTATAATGAGCATCTGCATTATCCTTATCCATTTCTGTAACAGCGAGTAGCTCTGGTTCTGCTTGCTCAAACATTTCAAGCGTGCATAGTAAAATACCATATGACAAACGCACTTGACTATCAAATGGTGCAAGCTCTGCCGCACGTTGCATATAAGGTAGCGCAAATTTAAAGTTTTCTTGTTGCTCTAAGCTTTTACCTAACATGTAATAGGCATCTGCACCCTCCAATTTATGCTCAATAGCCTTTTGGTAAAGTGTTGCCGCTTCTGCGTAACGTTCATTATTATAATAAAGATTAGCTAGCCCGTAATAAGCCGTTGCGGCTGTTTCGTCTAGTGTAATTGCTTTTTGAAAGAAGCGCTCTGCACGCTCTGTGTCATTTAATGCAGCGAGTAAGTTACCAAAGTTAATATAACCTACAGCCTCCTCAGGATTTGCCTCAATGGCATCATTAAAGGCTTGCGCCGCCTCGTCGTAGCGCTTTGCTTGAAAGGCCTCAATGCCTAATTCATTATAGTTTACTATCATGCCTGTCACCTTACCCTACGTATGTTAATTTTTCGCCGTTTTTAAATACTTCATCAATCGTACCGCCACCTAGGCATACATCACCATCATATAATACAACAGCTTGTCCTGGTGTAATCGCACGCACAGGTGCAGCAAATGTAATTTCTGCACGACCATCTGTCAGCATTTGCACCGTTACAGGTGAGTCTTCTTGACGGTAGCGGAACTTAGCCGTACACGTAAAAGTAGCAGGCATTGCTTGTGGTGTTGTAAAGTTCATTTCAGTTGCTGTTAAAGATGTTGAGTAAACCGCATCATGGTGGAAGCCTTGACCTACTAATAATACGTTGCGTTCAAGGTCTTTACCTAATACAAACCAAGGCTCACCATCGCCACCAATACCAAGTCCGTGACGCTGCCCTAATGTGTAATACATTAAGCCATCATGCTTACCTTTTACCTCACCGTCCATTGTTTCCATATTGCCAGGCTGTGCAGGTAAATATTGTCCTAAAAACTCTTTAAAATTACGTTCGCCAATAAAGCAAATACCTGTTGAGTCCTTTTTCTTTGCCGTAGCTAAACCAGCTGCCTCTGCAATTTTTCGGACTTCTTTTTTCTCCATTTCGCCAATTGGGAACAACACATGCTCAAGTTGCTCTTGTGATAATTGGTTAAGGAAGTACGTTTGATCCTTATTGTTATCTACACCACGCAGCATTGTGCTACCTGTTTCGTCATGACGGACGCGTGCATAGTGACCTGTTGCTACATAATCTGCTCCTAAGCTTTTTGCATGCTCTAAGAAAGCTTTAAATTTAATTTCCTTATTGCACATCACGTCAGGGTTTGGTGTACGTCCTGCTTTATACTCTTGTAGGAAGTACGTAAATACTTTATCCCAGTACTGTTTCTCAAAATTGACGGCATAGTAAGGGATACCTACTTGGTTACATACTTTAATTACGTCTTCATAATCTTCCGTTGCTGTACAAACGCCTGATTCGTCAGTGTCATCCCAGTTTTTCATAAATATACCGATTACCTCATAGCCTTGCTCTTTTAATAATAAAGCTGCTACTGAAGAATCTACACCGCCAGACATCCCAATTACGACACGCGTTTGCGACGGGTCTTTAGTTGTTGCCATTTCACTTCACCTTTTTCTATAAATTAACGAGGCGTGTAACAATCTCTGCCACTTGCTTAGCAGCTTGCTCAACCTCTTGTGCTGTTGTACTAAAACCAAAGCTAAAACGAATTGCATTGCGTAGCTCAGGCGCACCCTCACCGTACATCGCTACTAATACATGCGACGGGTCAATAGCGCCTGCTGTACAAGCAGAGCCGCTTGATGCACAAATCCCCGCCATATCTAAATTGACAAGCATTGACTCTACATCCACACCCGCAAAACTAACATTAAATATTTGTGGTAGCGTGTTCGTGCCATTGATAGCGTACGTAATACCTGCAGCTTGCCACGTATCTTGCATCAATTGCTTAAACGCTAAATAATCTACCTCTGTACGCATTGCTACAGCTTTAGCAAAGCCGATAATCGCTGGTACGTTTTCTGTAGTAGCACGGCGCATACGCTCTTGTTGCCCACCAAATAATAAAGGACTAAATGCCGCACCTGTGCGCTGATATACAAAACCAATGCCTTTTGGCCCACCGATTTTATGCGCTGACACACTTAAATAATCGACAGCTAGCTCATCTACCTCAATAGGTAGTACGCCGTATGCCTGTACCGCATCCGTATGAAAAGTTGCAGGGTGCTCGCGTAATAAGGCCCCAATTTCTGCAATTGGCTGGATTGTACCTACCTCATTGTTAGCTAACATAATTGTGACTAAAATTGTATCCTCACGTAGTGCTTGTTTTACAGCAGCAACACTTACTGCACCATTTGCATCTACAGGTAAATAGGTTACGTCAAAACCTTCTTTTTGCAATTTTTCACACGCATGAAGTACAGCATGATGCTCCACCTGCGTTGTAATAATATGCTTACCTTTATGACGATTAGCATAAGCCACACCAAAAATGGCTGTATTGTCTGCCTCTGTACCGCCACTTGTAAAAATAATTTCCGTATCTTTTGCACCAATCGACTGTGCAATCGTCATACGCGCTTCATCAATAGCTTTACGCGCTTCACGTCCTGCTGCATGTACGCTTGATGGGTTTCCGTATACTTGCATCGCCGCTAGCATCGTATCAATTACGGCTGGTCGCATTGGCGAAGTCGCTGCATAATCTAAATAAATTGTCATTGCGTTTACTCCTTTAAATATAGAACATGTAGCCGTCTTCAGTGCGCTCTACATGATTTGCTAAATCTTCTATCGTTGTTGTATCTAATACATTTTTTACTGCGTCACGAATACGTGACCACAGCTCGCGTTGTGGTGCTTCCTCGTCCTCAATACCTTCGACAGGTTGGATAGGTCCTTCTAATACACGAATAACATCAGCTGCAGAAATTTCTGCAGGTGGATGCGCTAATAAATAGCCACCATAAGCACCGCGTACACTTTTTACTAACCCTGCATTACGCAATGGCGAAATTAATTGCTCTAAATATGCCTCAGACAGCTCTTTGTCTGTCGCAATCTTTCGTAGTGGCGTTGGGCCATCGCCATAATTTTTAGCGAGCTCAATCATAATGGTTAAACCATAGCGCCCTTTCGTTGAAATCTTCATATGAACACCTCTTACTTTAGTTAAAAAAATATAGCCATAGTATAACATATATGCACGTTTACGAGTGTGACATAAGCGCTTATGCTACAATATATTACAGATTGGAGGCTGGTAAAATGAGCGAACCACTCGCTTTCCGAATGCGCCCGCGTACACTTGACGATATTGTAGGGCAAGACGATATTATCGGAAAAAATACCGCACTGTATAAAATGATTTGTAAGGGGCATGTGCCGTCTATGTTATTTTACGGTGAGCCAGGCATTGGCAAAACATCCATTGCAAATGCAATTGCAGGCACAGCTAAACTCCCCTTCTACCCATTAAACGCTACAATCTCTACTAAAAAAGATGTAGAGCATGTTGTTAACGAAGCTGACTATTACGGTCAGGTTATTTTATTTTTAGACGAAATCCATCGTTTTAATAAATTACAGCAAGATGCCTTGTTACCTCACGTCGAAAATGGCAAAATAATTTTAATTGGGGCTACTACAGAAAACCCCTTCCATAGCGTTAATCCTGCCATACGCTCACGTTGTGGTGATATTATCCAACTCACACGCCTTACAGCGGCAGATTGTAAATTACTAATAACGCGCGCTATTCAAGATGAGACTTACGGGCTTGGCAAAGAAGACTTTATAATTACCGACGAGCAACTCGATAACATCGCTATTGCTGCCGGTGGCGATGCACGCCGTGCGCTCACCTTAATAGAGTCGGTATTTTATTCTGGCGATGTGAAAGGCAATACGACAATCGCTACCGATGACGCTATTGCTCATTTAAGTAAACGCATTGGTGTTTACGGAGATAATAAGGGCTCTCATTTTTATAATTTATTATCGGCATTGCAAAAATCAGTACGTGGTAGTGATGCAGATGCCGCACTCTATTACTTAGCTCACCTTTTAGAGATTGGTGACTTAGTTGCTGTTAACCGCCGCCTACTCGTAATGGCTTATGAGGATATTGGGCTTGCTAACCCGCAAATCGGGGCTCAAGTGCTTGCAAGCGTGCAAGCAGCTGAACGCCTCGGTATGCCAGAAGCACGTATTCCTTTAGCTAATGCCGTCATTAGCATGTGTCTTTCGAGCAAATCTAATACTGCCTATAAAGCCATTGACAAGGCCACCCATGCGATTAATAGTGGACATGTTGGCGATATTCCTAAGCATTTACGTGACACTCATTACGCAGGTGCAGAAGCATTAGAACATGTAGGCTACAGCTACCCTCACCTTACACCTATGGGCACGTTTGGTGGCTGGGTCAAACAACAATATTTGCCTGATGAAGTAGAAGGTTTGCAATTTTATTCTCCACTACTTGCTGGTGAGGAACAACGTCTCGCAAAAATTTATCAAGGCTTACGTGATAAAGCAAAATAAAAACTACCGCCACTATTGTTAGGTAACAATGGTGGCGGTAGTTTTTTTAGCGTAGTACCTTTATCGCATCTGCAATGCTTGCTGTAGGTTGTAAACCTAAACAACGCATCGCAACATCCTTCATCACATCAGAAAACAGTTTTTCCTCTTGTGCTAAAGATTGATGAATTGCTTTCACAACATTAGCTTGCGCCACAACCCAATGCCTTGGTAGTGGTGTGATAGCTGTTGATAGCTCCTCATATACTTCATGATACTTTTGCATTTTGATAGATTTAACTAGCTGGTAATCTTCATCTAAATAATTCACCTGCAACACATACTCATTTAACCAATGAAGCAGGTAATGCGTTGTAATTGTTGTATAAATAAATGCCTGATCGGCATCACCTTTACATGCATTTTCGAGATTTTCGATAGCAGTATCTTTAGCAATGGCCTGCAATAATGCATAACGTACAGAATGAATCATAGTATTTTTTTGATTAATAATGACATTATCTCGACCATAATAAAACATCAGCCAAATATCTCGCATGGTAATTGCAACATAGGAAGAACAAAACGTTGTCTCAAACTCTCCAGTAGTTGTGAAGGCGGGTAAAAAACGTTGCGCAAATGCATCGTTATCTTGCTCATTTGATACAACAAGACCATAATCACCTTGAGCAATCTCCGTCATGATTGAATGTGCTAACGTTGTTGCCATCTCTTTGCCCTCCCCTTAAATTATGCTGTTATGATATCACAGTATGCTGCGTCATGTAATCTGCAAAAAGTCGCAAGCTTGTTGCTACATCATTGCGCGCTGTGGCTAATGAAGCGACTACCTCACGCATTTTTGTTTCATCCTCAATAAGCGCAGTATACTTTTCATTCATTTCATCGACTAAAAGCTCGTCATCTTCACTTTTCATTTGCGGTAGTGTTGCTACTGCTAACTCTGCATATTGTACAGCTTGTGTTTTATCTGCTAACTGTTGTGCAGTAGTGAACGTAGTAATTGATAAAAAATAACTAAGCTGTGAAACACAACTCACAAACATATGCCAATAGGTGGATGCATCTGGCAACACACCATTATTTTTCGTTATATAATTGGTGAAGTACTGCTGCACTTCTGTAAAAAGTTCGTTTAGTTGCTCATGTGCAATTTCGTGTCGTACTGACGTATCCATATAATCGAATACAATGTGGTCAATTTGCTCTTGCAAAGACATTACATCTAATAAATCACCTTTAGTTGTTTTAATTGCCATCATTAACACTCCCTTTAGTCCATAATTCCCTACCCTTGCTTAACCGTATTGGTTACGAAAAGTATAACAATAATAGTTATAAAAATTAGGGTTTACGTATAAAGGAACGTAATTCAAGTCATTTGTAGCAATTTTGTGACAGATTGCCAAAGTTACTTTGCATCGTTGACACGTGTAATTGGCATGTCCTCAATAATTTTATTTATTACCCAACTTGCAGCAAATAGACCTGCTACCGAGGGTACAAAAGCGTTAGAAGAAGGTGGCAATTGCGCCTTACGCACGGTAGCATCCTTATTACCAATCTCATCAACAATATCCTCGCGCACTACAATTGGGCTCTCGTCCGAAAATACAACGGTAACCCCTTTTGTAATACCTTCTTTACGTAGTTTTGTACGAATAACTTTTGCCAATGGGTCTGTATGTGTTTTAGCGATATCTGCAATTTGAAAGCGTGTAGGATCAAGCTTATTAGCCGCACCCATACTTGAAATAATCGGGATATTACGGCGCAAGCATTCTTTCATGACATGAATTTTATACATCACAGTATCCGAAGCATCAATTACGTAGTCAATATCCTCCGCAAAAAACCTTTCGTATGTTTCGTCTGTATAAAACATATGCATATCTACAACCTCACAAGCAGGATTAATATCAGCAATACGTTCTTTCATTACAGCTGATTTAGATTGACCTACTGTTGATAAATAAGCTACTAACTGCCGATTAACATTAGTAATATCAACGTCATCCTTATCAACAAGCACAATTTTACCTACACCTGAGCGTGCACAGGCCTCTGCTGCGAAAGAACCTACGCCTCCAATCCCTAAAATTGCTACGGTTGTCTGCTGTAATTTAGCAACGCCTTCTTTGCCAATCGCTAGTTCGTTTCTTGAAAATTGGTGTACCATTTGTAACGCCTCACTTTTTTATTGTATGAGCGAATTATACACAACAAAAAACCAAGTATCAAGCTATGTATTAATGACAAACAAAAAATCCAAAGCTACCGTCGCTTAAAGTTGATTGAACCCTTCTATGTGAAGGTGGATACTCGCATCAAGTACGCAAATGTCCTTCTATGTAAAAGGCGTATTTTTGTAATTGAAATTAAAGTTTCCTAGTTACTGGTGTCGGTCAATCAAAAATAAAACTAAACGTATAGCCTAGGATTTATTAAAACTAATTTTATCACACTGTTTTGAAAAGTCAATTAATTGAACTTAGTATAAAAAAGACGCCCACAATAGGTGAGCGTCATAAAATTAACGTAAACGAATGTGTAAATCTGCTAATTGTGCTGGTGCAACTTCGCTTGGTGCATCCGTTAATAAGCAGCTTGCTGAAGCTGTTTTAGGGAATGCAATTGTGTCACGTAAGTTTGTGCGACCTGCTAATAACATAATTAGACGGTCTAAACCAAGTGCTAAACCAGCATGTGGTGGTACACCGTATTCAAAAGCATCTAATAAGAAGCCAAATTGCTCATTAGCTTCTTCTTCTGTAAAGCCAAGTAGTTTAAACATTTTTTGTTGCAGTTCTTTTTCGTAAATACGTAAAGAACCACCACCAAGTTCATAACCATTTAACACAATATCATAAGCTTGTGCGCGCACACTAGCAGGGTCTGTATCCATTAACGCTACGTCTTCTTCAAACGGACGTGTGAATGGGTGATGTGCTGCTGTATAACGACGAGCTTCAGCATCATACTCAAGTAACGGCCAGTCTACTACCCATAAGAAGGCAAATTGTGACTCATCAATTAACTCAAGTTCTTTACCTAATTTTAAGCGTAGTGCGCCAAGTGCATCGGCTACTACATTCTTTTTATCTGCTACGAATAAGAATAAGTCACCCGCTTCACCGTCAAGTGCTTCGATTAATGCTGTTGCTGCTTCGCCCTCAAAGAATTTTGCGATTGGACCATTTAAGCCTTCTTCAGTAACTTTTAACCAAGCTAAACCTTTAGCGCCATAAACGCCTGCAAACTCACCTAATGCATCAATGTCTTTACGTGAGTAGTTCGTTGCTGCCCCTTTAACGTTAATACCTTTTACTTCGCCGCCGTTTTCTACTGCTGAAGCAAATACTTTAAAGCTAGAGTTTTTAACAATCTCTGATAGTTGTACAAGCTCTAAACCAAAGCGCACGTCTGGTTTATCTGAACCAAAGCGATCCATTGCTTCTTGGTATGGCATACGTGGGAATGGCACAGTTACGTCAATACCTTTTACTTCTTTCATTACCGCTTGCATCATACGTTCGTTTGTTTCGATAACTTCATCCATTGACATAAAGCTTGTTTCGATATCGACTTGTGTAAACTCTGGCTGACGGTCAGCACGTAAGTCTTCATCACGGAAACAACGCGCAATTTGGAAGTATTTTTCGAAGCCTGACACCATTAATAATTGTTTAAATAATTGTGGTGATTGTGGTAAGGCATAAAACTCACCCTCATGCACACGTGATGGCACTAAGTAATCACGCGCGCCTTCTGGTGTAGATTTCGTTAAAATTGGCGTCTCTACTTCTAGGAAGCTTCTGTTTGTAAGAAGTTACGAATCGTACGTGTAACGTCTGAACGCATTTTTAATGTTTCGTACATCGCAGGGCGACGCAGGTCTAGGTAACGGTATTTTAAACGTAGCTCCTCTGAAACATCCGTGCGGTCTTCAATAGCGAATGGTGGTGTTTTGGCTGTATTAATAATAACTAGTGCTGAAGCGATTACTTCAATTTTACCTGTTGCCACATTGTTGTTTACTTGTGAGGCATCACGTAATACAACTTCACCTGTTACTTCTAACACAAACTCACTACGCACAGTTTCAGCAATTGCTAAAGCTTCAGGCGCTGTTTCTGGGTTAACAACGATTTGTACGATACCTTCGCGGTCACGTAAATCAATAAAGATTAAACCACCTAAGTCGCGGCGACGTTGCACCCAACCTTTTAATACTACCTTTTCACCCGTTTGTGCCTCTGATAGTAAGCCACATGTATGTGTACGTTTTGCCATTATGCTTGTCCTCCTAATTTTCCTTGTAAATATGTTACCAGTTCGCTAAATGCGATGGTTTGTTGCTCGCCTGTTGCCATTTCTTTTACGGCAGCCGCTTGCTGTTGTAATTCAGTTTCACCTAAAATAAGAACAAATTTAGCTTGTAGACGGTCTGCCGCCTTCATTTGTGCTTTCATTTTACGCTGTGCATAATCAATTTCTGCTGCAATGCCCTTTGTACGGAAAGTGCTGGCTAGCTCTACTGCTTTAACTTTAGCCGCTTCGTCCATTGCCACGATGTATACATCAAGCTCATTGTGTAAATCTAGTGACTTACCTTCCGCTTCAAGCGCTAATAATAAACGCTCAATGCTCATCGCAAAACCAATGCCTGCCGCATCTGGTCCACCAATTTCTTTTGTTAAACCATTATAACGACCACCGCCACAAAGCGTTGTAATAGCGCCAAAGCCACTTGCTGTTGACATAATTTCGAATGCTGTGTGGTTATAGTAATCTAGGCCACGCACTAAATTAGGGTCTAGCTCATAAGCAATACCTAATGTATCTAAATACATTTTGACATCTGCGAAGTAAGCTGCTGCACTTTCTGTTAAATAATCTGTTAACTTTGGTGCTGTAGCCATTAGAGGATGCGCGTGATCCTTTTTACAATCTAAAATACGTAATGGATTTTTTGCTAAACGTGACTGACAGTCGCTACAAAACTCACCAATCGCTGGCTCAAAATGTGCCACTAAGGCTGCGCGGTGATTGTCGCGAGTTTCCTTGTCGCCTAATGAGTTAAGGACAAGCTTAATATCCGTAAGGCCTGCTTGCTCATAAACATCCATAGCTAATGAAATAACTTCTGCATCAATTGCTGCATCATCACTGCCAATCGCTTCTACACCAAATTGTACAAATTGACGATAGCGACCTGCCTGTTGGCGCTCATAGCGGAACATTGGTCCAATATAAGATAATTTTACAGGCTGATCAGGTGAGCCAAACATTTTGTGCTCTACATATGAACGAACAACTGCTGCTGTGCCTTCTGGACGCAATGTTAAAGATCTGCCACCGCGGTCTTCAAACGTATACATTTCCTTTTGGACAACATCTGTTGTCTCACCCACTGAACGTGTAAATAGCTCTGTGCTTTCAAACATTGGTGTACGAATTTCATCGTAGCGATAAACACGACATAAATCGCGAATGATTTCTTCTACGCGTTGCCACTTTGCTGACTCGCCAGGTAAAATATCTTGCGTGCCTCTTGGTACTTTAAAACTCATCTCCATGACCTCCTTAAAATAAAAAAAGCCCTCGCCACTTGCATTACGCAAGGGACGAGAGCTAATAGCTTCCGCGGTTCCACCCTAGTTGGCAAAAAGTTTGCCCACCTCAAACGACTAACGGCTCGTAACCGTCTTTAACTACTACATTTCATTAAAGAACTTCAAGAGTGTTATTCATGATACATTTTTGTGAAAAAGATTGCAGCCCATGTCTTTTTCTCTCTAGCCAATAGTGGTATCATTACTTGCTCTATCATAAGTTTTAACTATTCAATATAGTTCATGTTAATCACAAAACACTTGCTTGTCAACTGTTTGTCTAAGCATTTTGGGTAAGTTCTCGCTTATGTCGCTTACAATCTATAGATTGTGGTAATATAATAACATTATAAGGAGGGAAGACATGGCAAGTAATTACCAAAAAATATTTTTTGTACTACTCCTCCTGTTCGCCATGGTTACACCCGTGCAAGCAGCAAGCACAGATTTACAAGTAGGGAATGCCGAGGTTAACTTACGCCAAGGTCCAGGGCTCTCGTACCCTGTTTTGGTAACATTAGCTAGTGGTACACCCTTAACATCGCTTGAACGAAGCGGCGATTGGATTAAAGTACAAAGTAAGCATGATGAAGGTTGGATTGCTAGCTGGCTTGTTACTACGCCAGAAAATTCCACAAAAAAAGCGCAAACTGTTGTTTCTCAAGCAGACAAGCTTAATGTGCGTATGGAGCCTAACTTCTCTGCGCCAATTTTAGCCCAGCTTTATACAGGTGACCAAACTGAGCTTTTGCAGGAGCGAGATGGTTGGGCACAAATTAGCTGGAACAACCAAAAAGGTTGGGTATCAAAAGATTATATCGCGATTAAAAATGGTACACCCAAAACAAGTACTACTACAGATAATAGCACCTTTACTGTTGTAGTAGACGCACTACGTATGCGCAGTGAACCAAGCCTCGATGCTAAGGAGATTGGTGTCGCAAAATACGGAGAGCAGTTCCCTGTGGTTAGTCAACAAGACAACTGGGTTGAGATTTCGGTAAATGGCAATACTGCATGGCTTTACAGCTTCTATGGCTCATTTAGTCAAGGCGCTGATGCAGAAGTAACCGAGCAAACCTATACGACTATTATTTATAACGAAACTAACGTGCGTGCTAACGCCGAAACTAACGGACAAGTTATTGCGCGTGTACATGCAGGCGAAAAATATCCTATAGTAGGTATGCAAGGTGACTGGTACGAAATCCAACTAGAAAACGGCACAGGCTTCGTTGCTAACTGGGTCGTATCAACCGATGCTAAAGCGCAACAACAGGAAGACACAAAAATCACCGTCCATAACACAGGTCAACAAGGCGTGCTTAGCGGAAAAACTATCGTCATTGACCCAGGACATGGCGGTCAAGATAGAGGCACAACCGGCTACCGTGGTACGGACGAAAAAGACGTCACGTTAAAAACCGCAGCGCTACTATCCGCTAAACTACAAGCGGCTGGCGCTAACATTGTGTTAACACGTGAGGCGGATGAGTATGTCACCTTACGTAAGCGCGTTAGCCTTGGTCACCAAGTAAATGCTGATGCCTTTATTAGCATTCACTATGATGCCAATGAAAACAGCTCAATTACAGGTTCCACAACGTATTATTTCCATGATAATCAAATGAACCTTGCTACGGCAATTCATCAAAACCTTATGCAAAAGGTCAGCTTAAACGATCGTGGTGTACAACCAGGCAACTACTATGTTGTACGTGAAAATCGTCAAGAGGCTGTATTAATTGAACTTGGCTTTTTAACAAATCCAAGTGAAGAACAAACCGTCACTTCTGCACAATTCCGTGAGCAAGCAACACTCGGAATTTATAATGGTATTTTGCAGTATTTCGGTCATTAAAAAAATGCCCCTCGGATTATTCCGAAGGGCATTTTTATTTACATAAATAATTTAGGTAACTCTTTTACTAACGTCATAACACTTAAAATACCCATTACAATAACAACGAATACACCAGGAATGGTTAACCATAGCGGATGCTTATACGTCCCTACAATATCTTTACGATACGCAGCAATTAAAATAATGCCTAGCGCTAATGGTAAAATTAAAGCATTTAATGCGCCTACTAAAATTAAAATCATTACTGGTTTACCTACTAACGCAAATGTCGCAGTAGATACAACAATAAAGGCGATAATTACCCAATTATAATATTTTTCGATGATTGGGCTAAATGAACGGATAAATGAAACCGACGTATAGGCCGCACCAATAATTGAAGTAATGGCAGCTGCCCACATAATAATACCAAACATACGGTAGCCTGCCTCACCTGCCGCTAAGCGGAAAACAGATGCCGCTGGATTACTTTCGTCAATGACTAAGCCTTGCGATACAACACCAAGTACAGCAAGGAATAAAGCAATACGCATCACACCTGTTGCAGCAATACCCGTTACCGAGCTTTTTGTTACTTGAGGTAATGCATCTACACCTTTAATCCCTGCATCTAATAAACGGTGACCACCAGCAAATGTAATATAACCACCTACTGTACCACCAACAAGTGTTACGATGGCATATAAACTAATTTGCTCTGGCCAAAAAGCGTTAGCAACCGCTTCACCTACAGGTGGTGATGTTTTAAAAGCAACATACACCATTAAGATAATCATAATCATCCCTGCAATTTGTGTTGCCTTATCCATAATCTTACTCGCTTCTTTAATTGAAAAGACAGCTACAGCAATAATGGCACTAATAATTGCACCTGCGATTGGGTCAACACCAAGCATGGCATTTAAACCAAGACCTGCACCTGCTACGTTACCAATGTTAAACGCAAGCCCGCCCATCACAACAAGTAATGCTAAAAAATAACCGAGACCGGGTAAAACTTTGTTCGCAATCTCTTGACCGCGCAAACCTGACACTGCAATAATACGCCACACATTCATCTGTGCAAAAACATCTAAAATTAGTGATACGACAATAACAAACGCAAAACTTGCGGCAAGTTGCTGTGTAAATACTGTTGTTTGTGTTAAAAACCCTGGTCCAATGGACGACGTTGCCATTAAAAAGGCAGCGCCGAGTAATACGCCACGGTTATTTTTTTTGTTCATTAACTCATTGCTCATCCGAGTTCCCCCTTAGTATGCCTTAATCGCAATGCCCTGCGCTTTAAGCTCTGTATAAATTCGTTTTGCAAAGGCTACTGCATGCAATCCATCCCCATGAACGCAAACGGTATCCGCGCGTAGTAAAATATCTAGTCCTTCTTGCGATAACACTTTACCTTGCTGAATCAAGCGTAGCACCTGACGAATGGCAATGGCCTCGTCAGTAATAATGGCATCCTTACGACTACGCGACGTTAATTTACCATTGGCTTGATATGTACGGTCTGCAAAAACTTCATGTGCCGTTTTTAAGCCTAATGCCTCGCCTGCTTTGGTAAGCTCGCTATCTGCCATGCCAAATAATACAAGTGTTGGCGAAATATCATACACAGCTTGTGCAATGCCTGCCGCTAAATTTGCATCTACTGCAGCCATATTATAAAGCGCACCATGCGCCTTAACATGACGTAAAGCTGTACCCTCTACTTTAGCAAAGGCTTGCAAAGCACCAACTTGATAAATAACCATGTCATACGCTTCTTGCTGTGTAATTTTCATTTCACGACGACCAAAGCCATTTAAATCAGGCAACCCTGGGTGGGCACCAATCGCAACATTATGTGCAACAGCACGCTTTACTGTTTCACGCATCGTTTTTGGGTCACCTGCGTGGTAACCACACGCAATATTAGCGCTAGAAATATACGAAAATATTTCTTCAGGCTCTCCAATCGTATAGCGACCAAAGCCTTCACCTAAATCGCAGTTAATATCTACACGATACATTTCTTTCCCTCCTTAGTTTCGTTTAATGGAACTATTGTTTTAAAAACTTATTTCGAAGTTTATCATATTTTTATACGATTGCCTACGTATTTTCTGAATATTTTATATTTACACTTGTTTTTTTATAAATGAATTTTATAATAACAATATAGTCTCATTTTTCACAACTTGAGTTTTAAAATTCGAAACCAAAGAAGGTGCAATTATGCATATCCTACCGTTCGGTGACACTGCCGCCTATATGAAATTTGGCGATGGTATTAATAGCGAGCACCAAAAAACGATTCAAGCAATGATGCACAGCCTCCAACAAGAGCCTTTTATTGGCTATATAGAGTGTGTGCCTGCCTATACTAATTTAACCGTGTATTATAACCCTTTACTTGTTCAACAACATACACGTACACCATCCGTTTTTGCAGAAGTTGAGCGCGAGCTATCCGCGCGCTTCGCCAAACTTAATACTGCTCAAGCTACAGCACCACGCACAGTCGAAATTCCTGTCGTTTATGGCGGCATCTTTGGCCCTGATATTGAGGAAGTAGCTAAGCATAATAACCTCTCTGTTGAAGAAGTTATCGCCATTCATACGAGTGAACCCTGTCTCGTATATATGCTAGGCTTTGCGCCAGGCTTTCCCTTCCTCGGTGGTATGAACGAAAAAATCGCAACACCCCGTAAATCTGTGCCGCGCCTTAAAATCCCTGCAGGCTCTGTAGGAATCGCGGGAAAACAAACGGGTATTTACCCACTCGAAACACCAGGTGGCTGGCAAATTATCGGGCGAGCTGCAACACCATTATTTAATCCAGCAAATGAGCCGCCTACCCTATTACAAAGCGGTGAGTATGTAAAATTTGTCGCGGTACAAGAGGAGGATATTACATGGCGCTAACGATTTTACATCCCGGACTTTATACTACAGTTCAAGATTTAGGTCGCTTTGGCTTTCAGCAGTACGGTGTCATTACAAGTGGCGCTATGGATGAGCAAGCACTACGCATTGCCAATATGCTTGTAGCTAATGATGCAAATGCTGCTTGTCTTGAGATTACATTAATTGGACCAACTTTAATTTTTACAAAGCCAACGTTATTTGCGGTAACTGGCGGTAATCTACAACCTGAGTTAAACGGACAACCCTTAATGATGTGGCAACCACATGTAGCAAAAAGCGGTGACGTTTTACAACTCAGTAATGCTCGTACAGGTTGCCGTAGCTACTTAGCTTTAGCTGGAGGGATTGATGTGCCGGTTGTATTAAATAGCCGTAGCACTTATGTACGCGCACAACTTGGTGGACTTGAAGGAAGGCTGTTAAAAAAACGAGATGTCATCGACCATGCGCCACTTAGCCGCTTACAACTTACTTTATTACGTGAGCTGAGTGACAAACGCCTAGCATGGCATGCCTTTTATCCAAATTTGCATACCAACGCACAGGAAGTAACTGTACGCTTTACTCGCGGGCTAGAGTATGACAGCTTCACGAAAGAAAGCATTACCAACTTCACGAAAAATCATTACCGCGTTACTCCGCAGTCTGACCGCATGGGCTGTCGTATGAGTGGCGTTGCGTTAGAGCGTCAAACGACACAAGAACTATTATCAGAAGCCGTCGCCTTTGGTACTATTCAAGTACCTCCAAATGGCCAACCAATTATTTTATTAGCAGACCACCAAACAACGGGCGGCTATCCTAAAATTGGTCAAATTATTAGCGCTGACTTAAGTTTATTAGCGCAGTTGCGTCCAGGTGCTAAAGTACGCTTTACTGAAGTTACACATGCCGAAGCAGAGTTACGCTACTTCCAAAATGCACGACATCTTGCCTTACTTGCTTACACAATTAAAGATCAATATAAAAAGCTATCTGCGCAATAAATGCACAGATAGCTTTTTTATGGACGATAACCAAGCTTTGCCGAAATTTTAGCAGCCGCTTCAATGGTTTTTTCGCTTAAATTTGTAATATATGCCGCGTCATAGTTAGCCGCAATACCTGCTGCACTAATACCCGCAATAACTTCACCTTGGTAATTATAAATCGGCGCGGCTACAGCTGCGGTATTGTCTTCAAGCTCAGAGTGACTTACTGTAAAGCCTTGCTCACGTTCCTTTGCCATAATCTGCTTCAAAGCTGCGATAGTCGTTAGTGTACCACTAGCCATTTGCACTAATGGGGTGCGTTCTAAGTAAGTTGTTTGCTCATTCACAGGTAAAAACGCTAGTAACGCTCTTGGACAAGCCCCAGCATAAAGCGGACTTTTTTTCCCGATTTCAGTATAAAGACGAATGGTTTGGTAACGATCAATTTTTTCGATATAAATCGCTTCATCACCACTGCGCACAGTTAAATTAATAACTTCTTTTGTTTCTTCGTGTAATTTTTCCATAATAGGATAGGAAATATGACGAATATCTAGTCTTGATGCTACAAGGTGCCCATATTTTAAGAAAATCGTACCTAGGCGATATTTCAAATCTTCCCCCTTCTCTAAAAATCCTAACTCCTCTAACGATTGCAGCATACGGTAAACAGAGCTTTTGGGCATCTCAGATAGAGTAATCACCTCTTGAAAGGTAAGTTCCGCGTGCTGCTCAAATAAATCTAATAGTAACATCGAGCGCATCACGGTTTTATTTTTCACGGTTTCTTGCATAATTATCCCCTCCTACAATACACTAAGCTGTTCATCTTTTTGGTCAGCGATAAACATACAGCCTGGTGCATGTGTAATCATAAGCGATGGTTTACTAGCCATTGCGACAGCTTGTGGCGTTACTCCGCATGCCCAAAACACAGGGATTTCACCTTCTTTAATAGTGACACTATCTCCAAAGTCTGGCTTCATAATATTTGTAATACCAATGGCTGCAGGGTCACCAATATGGACGGGAGCACCGTGCACACCAGGAAAGCGTGTAGTAATTTGTGTGGCACGGATGGCGTCACTAGGTGTCATAGGGCGCATACTTACCACGGTTGGGCCACTAAATTTACCCGCTGGTTGACAAGCAATTGTCGTCTTATACATAGGTACATTACAATTTTCCTCAATATGGCGAATGGGAATGCCTGCTTCAAGCAATGGTGTCTCAAAGGTAAAGCTACAACCAATTAAAAAGCCTACCATATCATCCTCCCACAGCGCTGTAATATCTGTACACTCCTCTACAAATACGCCATTTTTATAAACACGATATTTTGGTAAATCGGTACGGATATCAGCTTGCGGTGCAATAAGTGCTGGTACAGCCTTGCCAACCTCTGTTACATCAAGTACAGGGCAAGCCTTTTGATTACGTTGGCAAAATAATAAAAAATCAAAAGCATCTTCTTTTTTCAAAATAGCAAGATTAGCCTGCGTATGCCCTTTAGCTAGCCCTGCCGTTGGTGCTGTCCACTCCCCGCTTCGGATTTGTTGTCGAATTTCTTGTACTGTTGTCATAGTATTTCCCCCTTGTTTCGATATTCGAGACTAATTACTTCGTATCGTAACATAGCTACAAATGCAAAAAAGAGTAAACAAGTGAATTGTTTACTCTAACGTTCCTTTGTATCTAAAATAATCGTTACAGGTCCATCATTAATTAGCGCTACATCCATCATGGCTCCAAAGATACCTGTTTCGACTGTTAAGCCCTCGGCACGAAGCGCATCGTTTAGCGCCTGCCATAGCGGCTCGGCTAACTCTGGGCGCGCTGCACCTGTAAAACTTGGGCGGTTACCTTTTTTTGTACTCGCATACAGGGTAAACTGCGAAATAGATAAAATCGCACCCCCGTACGCACGAATGTCTTCATTCATTTTACCTTCTGCATCTTCAAAAATACGCATAGCCGCAATTTTGCGAGCGGCATAGGCTACATCCTCTGCTGTATCCTCATGTGTAACGCCCACAAGCAATACTAACCCTTTATCAATCGCGCCTGTTACCGCTCCGTCTACTGTGACAGAAGCGGCTTTACTGCGCTGAATTACTATCTTCATACAACAACCTCACTTAATTAATAACACGTTGAACCGTGTAAATATCAGGAATCTGTTTAATTTTTTCTACAATACGTTGTAAATGAATTAAATCTGAAATCGAAATTTTTAGGTGAATCGTTGCGACCTTATCACGGTCTGCCTTACCACTAACAGCTAAAATATTTGTTTTAGCCTCACTTACGGTATGCATAACCTCATTTAAAATACCTGGGCGGTCATAAGCTGAAATTTCGATATCAACTGGGTACTCTTTGCGTGTTGGCGTTAAAGCGTCTTCCCATGCTACATCAATTAAACGCTCTGTATCCTCGTGTGAAACGTTTGGACAATCAGCACGGTGAACAGATACACCACGACCTTTCGTAATAAAGCCTACAATCTCATCACCAGGTACAGGTGTACAACAACGTGACAAGCGAATTAGCATATTGTCAATGCCCTTTACAATAACACCAGACTCCGTTGTTTTTTGTGGTGCTGGGTTTTTCATTTTCTTTTCGATTTTCTCTAGCGCTTCTTCTTGTTCACGCTCTTTACGAATACGATCCGCTAAACGATTAACAACCTGTAGCGCTGTAATACCATTAACGCCTACCGCCGCAAATAAATCTTCTGCATTCGTGTAATTTAATTTATCGCATACGCGCTTTAAGTTTTCGTTTGATAAAATCGTTTTCACATCAAAGCCTTGGGACTTGATTTCTTTTTCGATCATATCTTTACCTTTAACGATACTCTCCTCACGCACATGCTTTTTAAAATATTGTTTAATTTTATTTTTTGCTTGTGAAGACTGGGCAAGTTTTAACCAGTCACGGCTTGGACCAAACGATTGCTTAGACGTTAATATCTCAATAATATCTCCTGTTTTAAGCGGTGTATCTAACGGTACCATCTTGCCATTGACCTTTGCGCCAATCGTACGATTACCTACCTCTGAGTGTACGCGGTAAGCAAAATCGATAGGCACAGAGCCTGCAGGTAACTCAATAACATCACCATTTGGCGTAAAGACATATACCATGTCTGAAAATAAATCGAACTTTAATGATTCCATAAATTCTTCTGCGTTAGATGACTCATTTTGGAACTCTAAAATTTCGCGGAACCATGTTAGCTTTTGGTCAACATTTTGATGCTCAGTATCTACCGTCTTGCCTTCTTTATACGCCCAGTGTGCTGCAATACCGTACTCTGCAATTTTATGCATTTCTTTTGTACGAATTTGCACCTCTAATGGATCACCGTACGGGCCAATAACTGTAGTGTGTAGTGATTGGTAAAGGTTTTGTTTAGGCATCGCAATATAATCCTTAAAGCGACCTGGCATTGGCTTCCATAATGTATGCACAATACCTAATACGGCATAGCAGTCTTTAATACTATCTACTAAAATACGTACAGCTAATAGATCGTAAATTTCGTTAAACTGCTTATCTTGCAGCGCCATTTTACGGTAAATACTATAAATATGTTTAGGACGACCATAAATATCCGCATCAATATCAACTTCAGACAGTTGTGATTTGATTTCGTCCACAATATTATCTAAATAAGCTTCACGCTCTGTACGCTTTTTCTTCATTAGGCTAACAATACGGTAATACTGCTGTGGGTTAAGGTAACGTAACGCGGTATCCTCTAACTCCCACTTAACCGTTGAAATCCCTAAGCGATGAGCAAGCGGCGCAAAGATTTCTAATGTTTCTTTAGAAATACGGCGTTGCTTTTCTGCTGGTAAGTGTTTAAGCGTACGCATATTATGCAAACGGTCTGCTAGTTTAATTAAAATAACGCGAATGTCTTGAGCCATCGCGATAAACATTTTTCTGTGGTTTTCAGCTTGTTGTTCTTCTTTAGATAGGTATTTAATTTTACCAAGTTTTGTTACACCATCAACAAGTAGGGCTACTTCTTCACTAAACGTATTAACTAAATCTTCACGTGTTACCTCAGTATCTTCTACAACGTCATGTAAAAATCCTGCGGCAACTGTGGCAGGGTCCATTTGTAAATCTGCTAAAATGCCTGCGACCTGCACAGGGTGAATAATATAAGGTTCACCAGAGCTACGGAATTGTTCTTTATGGGCATCTCGTGCCACTTCATATGCTTTTTTAACAAATGCTACGTTTTCTTCATTCATATACGACTGGACTTTTGTAAACACATCTTCGGGTGTCATTATTTGCTCTTTTGCCATATTCATTCACCTTGTTCTCTTCTGTATTTTCAGACTTTATCGTTACCCTCCATTGTATAGAACTTACAGGGTAATTGTAAAGCCCATGCCCGTATAAAAAACAAGGCTATGCCTAAGCACAGCCTTGTTGATTAGCAATCGTATTTAATTAATGCTTTAATATCATAATCTGCAATTTTTTCGCGGCCTTTTAAATCTTCTAGCTCAATTAAAAATGCACAGCCTACAACAATACCGCCTTGTGCTTCGATTAAGCGTACAGTAGCCTCTACTGTACCGCCAGTTGCTAGTAAATCATCTACGATTAACACTTTTTGACCTGGTGACACTGCGTCTTTATGCATTGTTAACACGTCTGTGCCGTACTCTAAGCCGTACTCTGCACGAATTACCTCACGTGGTAATTTACCTTCCTTACGCACTGGTGCAAAACCCACTTCAAGCGCATACGCTACAGGGCACCCCATAATAAAACCGCGTGCTTCAGGACCGACGATTAATTCTGCACCTTTTTCGCGTGCATACGCAACAATTTGATCTGTTGCATATTTGTATACCTTGCCGTTATCCATCACAGTTGTAATATCCTTAAAGCTAATGCCCTCTTTTGGCCAGCCGTCTACAACCGTTACATAATCTTTCAAATTCATTTCGCTGTTTCCTCCTCAGCACATGCTGACTGTAATCGCTCATCAAACCATTGTTTTAATTGTGCATACGGTGCATACACAAATTGCTGTTCCATTTCGATTTGAGCTGAGCGTTGTTGATAGGAAGGTGCACTTGTAAGCGGCGTTTTGGGCGCGCCTTGTACAACCGTTACCCGTTCATTGTCTATTTTAACAAAACCTAGTTCAAAAAACACCCTCGTCATAAATTTAATCGTATTTACTGCCCAGCCTTTATGTGCCGCAAGCTGTTCAATATGTTGTTGCAAGGCAAAGTCAGGACGTTTCACTAAAAATTTATAATACCAGCCAAAATCCTCACGTGTCGGTGGGCGTGTAAAACCACTAGCCTCTGTATGGAAGTGTACATAAATACGCTGTGGCTGACTTTGCATAATTAATGCAGCAAGTTGTGCTTCGCTTTGTGGTAAATCAAGTAGTACTAACGTTTTTGCTGTCACTTGTGTAGGTGCTAACTCAATCGACGCTGTAATAAAAGTCGAAAAATACACACGTGTTGCTTCGTTAAAGGCAACATAAACAGCATCTGTTGGTACAGCATTTAGCCAACGACCTACTTGACGAATGCCACGCACATCAAACAACTGCCATGTATTTACTTGCATATCCTTTAATAAAAACTGTGGCTTTACGTTACCTTGCCATTCATTTAATTGTAAATCACCTACAAAGGACATTGGCGTACCATACGTAATATTATCGTACATCTCGGCCTGACTAAAGCCAATAGCGTCTAGGGTCGTACCCTCGCCTGCTAGCGTAAGCTTTAAATGTTGCTGACTAGCGCCAATTTTGCGCATATCCTTAACCTCTACTCCCTCAAGCGCATAAAGTGGCTTAGGAAAGTCTGTACCGAATGGGCCAAGCTTTGCTACTTCTTCAATCGCATGTACGGAAATCTCATCGAGCGTTAATGCCACATCAATGGCAATACGTGGTGTTAGTTGTTCATCTGTTAGTTGTTGTGCTTGCTCGTTTAAAGCTTGACGTAGCGCGTCCACATTTTCTAGTGGTAAGGTCATACCTGCTGCCATTGGATGCCCCCCAAAGTGCGGTACAATCGCTTTATTTTTAGCTAACTCATTATATAAGTGGAAGCCCTCAATACTGCGTGCAGAGCCTTTAGCAATGCCTTTGTCTTTATCAATGCCAAGTACAATAGTTGGACGGTAAAAGCGCTCAACTATACGAGAGGCAACGATACCTACAACGCCTGCATTCCAGCCCTCTCCTGCTACTACAATGACACGATCATCCGCTACTACTTGCGCTATAGCCTGCTCAGTAATCGTATCTACGATTTTTTTACGTTCTTTATTACATGTCTCTAATAATGCCGCACCATGCGTTGCCTGCTCCATTGTTTCACTTAATAAAAAATCAACACCTGGTGCAGCATCCTGTAAGCGTCCTACCGCATTTAAACGAGGCGCAAAATAAAAGGCAAGTGTTTCTTCATTGATCGTTGACTGTGCTGTTGCAGTTACCTCACATAGCGCCTTTATCCAATAACTTGAGCTATGTTGTAACTGCTTAATACCTTGTTGTACGAGCCAGCGGTTTTCATCTACTAGTGGCACTAAATCTGCTACTGTACCAAGTGCTACTAAACCGACTAAATGTGCAGGAAATTCTTCATACAGCGCATGGGCTAATTTAAATGCTACACCAACGCCTGCTAACTCACCAAATGGGTAATGTCCTAGAGGAATGCGAGGGTGTACAATCACATCAGCATCAGGTAGTATATCGCCTGGCTCATGGTGATCTGTAATAATAACGGCTAAACCAAGCTCACGCGCTACTTTTACTTGCTCCACACCTGATATACCATTATCTACTGTAATAAGTAAATCCACACCATCCTCATGCGCTTGACGGAATAACTCCGTATTTGGCCCATAACCATGTGTGAAGCGATTAGGAATTACGTAATCTACATTTGCGCCTAACTCTAGTAATGCTGTCATTAATACCGTAGTGCTTGTAATACCATCGGCGTCATAATCTCCATATATACGAATGTGCTCTCCCTCATCTAATGCTTGGTGAATACGGGCTACTGCCTCCGTCATCCCCTGCATTAAAAAGGGATCGTGCACAATACTCTCATCCATTTGTAAAAAGGCTGTTGCCTGTTTGGCAGAACTAAAACCACGCGCGGCTAAAATTTTAGCTGCAATAGCAGTAATGCCTAACTCATCCTGTAAGCTTTGTACTACTGCTTTATCCTGTCGTTCAATCGACCATACTTTTTCCATATTCGTATCATCTCCCTTTCATCCCTATTATACGTCATTGTAGTTGATAGCCTTTAGTTATTTGTGCTACGCTACAAATAAAGAAGGTGTGTCCATGCGTTATTTATTCGTTATGGTTTTATTGTTGAGTGGTTGCACGTCGCCCCCTGCAACACCTACACAAGCACCAACAAACGAACTTTTACTTTACCGTAATACACTCATTGGTGACAATAGTCAGGTACTTGCCATTATTTACGATTTACCTGAGGCGCGTAACTTTTTACAACTGGAGTTGCATACAACAGAACCTCCTTATGGTGCTCACTTAATGTATGACGAAGTAACACATCCTAAAATTGTGAGTATTGCAAACGCCACATGGCTTTTTACGCTCGTACCTAACGTAGATAGCTTGCAATTTACTTTTGATACGCAAAGCTACACACTGACACGCGAACAGTTAATGTCTTGGTACGGCAAAGATGTTACTGCAAGTACCAATGAAGCTGATATCCAACTGCTTATTGACGCTTACACAGCAGACCCTGTTGAGGTAGATGCGTTATTTGAGACAAAATAAAACGAGAGGCCGCTATGTTAGCGCCCCCTCGTTTTATTTTTTATTCTTCAATGACTTCAATTTGTGCAGGCTTACCCTTTTCTAAACGGGCTACCTCACTTTGCAAGTGTTGAATTTTTTCCTGTTGCATTGCAACCATATCCTCACGTTGTTTTAACGTGTGCTCTAATTGCGAATACTTACGACGACCACCATAAATTTTAACCATCGAAAAGGAAATACTAATAATTGCACCAAAAAAGGCTGAGCCTAAAATAATTAAAATAAGCGGCCACTGTGCTGTACCAAATAAATAATTGACTGCCACCTTATCCACGTTAGCAATTGCAAAAATCGCAATTAAAATCGCAAAAATCATACCTGCAATTAATGACCATTGTACTTTCATAGTAACGCCTCCTTTCCTTACTTATTCCTATCATAACGTACAAAAAAACATCTTGCGAGTAATTTTCGCAAGATGTTTTGTATTATACAACTGGCTCGTCAGAACCCCATTGTTTTTTCTCTTTCTTTTCAATTTTACCGCCCGTTTTATCCATCTCACGTACTTTAAGTGAGTACCAGATTTGTGCTGCGATACAAATTGAAGAATAAATACCTGTAATTAAACCAACAAGTAAAGCGATTGAGAAGTTTTGGATTGATGGTGCACCAAAGATTAATAAGGCAACAACAACAATAATAACCGTTAATACTGTGTTTACTGAACGTCCCATCGTTTGACGTAATGATTTATTAACAATCATTGCTAATGTTTCTTTATCCGCTACTTCACCGTAATGGTTAAGGTTTTCTCGGATACGGTCAAAGGTAACAATCGTATCATTGATAGAGTAACCAACAATTGTTAGTACTGCGGCAATGAATGTAATGTCAACCTCTAAACGGAAGAAGCTAAAGACTGCAATAATTAGGAATACGTCATGTAACAATGATACAACCGTACCAAAGCCCATACGCCATTCGAAACGAACTGCTACATAAATTAAGATACCAAGTGCTGCGATAGCAAGTGCATAAATCGCATTGCGCACAAGCTCTTTACCAACAGTTGGTGATACTGAGCTTACTGATGGCTCTTGTCCGTATTTTTCTGCTACAACTTTTTTGAAGTCAAGTACTTCTTGCTTCGTAAAGTCTTCCTTGTAGCGAACAACACCGATATTTTTCTTGTCACCTGAAATAACAACATCTGTTGAAGGGTGACCAATTTCTTTAACATAATCAACAATTTCTTCTTTTGTTACAGCTTGATCTGATACGATTTCGACACGCGTACCACTTGAGAAGTCAATCCCTAAGTTTAAGCGGAAGATACCAATAATCGCGATACCAGCAATTAAAATAATTGTTGAGAAAGCATAGAATTTTTTACGATTATGCACGAAATCAATTTTATCAAATTTCGTTGTTAAATCGATTGTACCTAAGTTTTCTTCTAGGCTATGTTGTTTTGATTTAGCAATACCAAATAGTGCTGGATTGTTAAAGTAACCACTTTGCACAAGTAAGCTCATAAACATACGTGAGCCCCATACAGCTGTAACAAAACTTAATGTAATACTAATGATTAACATTGTAGCGAAACCACGCACGTTACTTGTACCAAAGGCATACAGTACACCTGCAACAAGTAATGTTGTTAAGTTAGCATCAATAATAGCTGATAATGATTGTCTAGAACCTAGTTGGAAGGCATGCTTTACACTATGCCCTACACGTAGTTCCTCGCGTATACGCTCCGCGGTTAAAATGTTAGCATCTACCGCCATACCAATACCTAGCACGATAGCTGCGATACCTGGTAGCGTTAATACCGCATTAATACCGTTGAACACAACAAGCACTAAATACGTGAAAATTGATAATGTAATGACTGCTACTAAACCTGGAATGCGGTAATACAGTAGCATGAAGACAAAGATTGCTAATACACCGACAACACTTGCAAATACAGTGCTTGTTAATGCCTGCTCACCAAATTGTGCGCCGACTGATGTCGAGTAAATTTCTTTCATTTTAACTGGTAATGAACCTGCGTTTAAAATGTTAGCAAAGTCTTGCGTTTCATCCACTGTGAAGTTACCCGAAATTTGTACGTCCTCTGTGTTTAAACGTTGGTTAACCGCCGCTGCTGATACATAGCGTGGGTCTTCCTTAGTTGCCTCAGCTGCATACGAGTCAACGCCGTCTTCAAAGTCCATCCAAACAACTAGCAGGTTACGCCCTGGTCCCATTGCGCTAATCTTGCTCGTAATGTCACTAAATTTTTCGGCATCCTTCATTGTTAATGTAACAATTGGTTGGTTGGTATTGCCGTCAAACGATGCCTTTGCACCATTTTGCTTTAAGTCATTACCATCAAGTAGGATGTTGTCATCTACGTCACGGAATGTCAGGTTTGCTGAAGTTGATAGCATTTCACGTGCTGTTTCCTGGTCTTCAACACCAGCTAATTGCACACGAATACGGTCTTTACCTTCAACCTGAATACTCGGCTCACTTACCCCCATCTTATTAACACGACGGTTTAATGCATCTGTCGTATTGGTTAAATCATCGACGGTAACAGCTTTACCATCTAGCGTTTTGACTTCATATAATACCTCGAAGCCACCTTGTAAATCGAGCCCTAAACGAATATCTTTCAGTACACCTTTAGCGGTAGTACCAATCCCTGCTGCGAATAATACAACAATTAGTAAAAACGCAACAATGCGGCCTCTTAATTTCATTGCTAAATCCTCCTCAGGTGATGTGTAAAATCATCACTAGCTTAAACAACTCATACGTTCTTTCTAACGCTAAAAAAGCGCAACACTAACATTATGAAACACGTTGCGCCTACTGTCAAATGAAGTTATGTTTTGTCATCGTATAATAATGTGCGGATTTCTTCTTCATTGACATCCGAAAAAATGGTTACGGGTTGTAAATCCTCCGCTGTCGTAGCGAATATGCTCGCTACAACTTGATGCATCTGCAATTGGTCAAACGGATGGTTGCGCCAACGACTTTCCACACAATATTCAAAAAGTTGTGCAGTGGTTACTTTATGCCCCATCGTTTGTAAATCTGCCGCACGTGCCTGCAATGCAGGAAACACGTGATAATAAAGTTGCTGCTTCAAGTACATGTCATTACCTCCAAACAAAAAAGAGTGTCCGTTTGAACACTCTTCCCGCATTACCTTACTTTGTAAACACGTCGTCTGTAATAACGCGACCGATTGCTTGGCGTTCAAACTTAACACGCACGCCATCTGCAACTGTTAAATGAATCACTGTATCTTCGATTGCCTCAATTGTACCATGCATACCACCAACGGTTACGACCTTGTCGCCACGCTGTAAGTTATTTTGCATTTGCGCTGTTTGTTGCTGACGCTTTTTAGCTGGTCGAATTAAAATAAACCACATCGCCACAAACATTAAAATTAACGGAATAAAGCTAACTAATTGTTCACTCATGGATTAACCACCTCTCTAGATAAATCTCACTTAGTAAGTATAGTATAATTTATACCTAAAAAGCGACAAAAGTTAGAAATTTTTTGCGTCTGGCTTATTGAAGCCATACTTCTCGAAAAATGCATCACGGAAATCACCTAGACGGTCTTCACGAATCGCTTGACGCACCTGCTCCATTAATTTAATAAGGAAACGCAGGTTATGGTAAGACGTTAAACGTAAGCCAAAAGTTTCCTCTGTACGAATTAAGTGACGTACGTAGGCACGCGTATAATTTTTACATGTATAGCAATCGCACTCAGGATCAATTGGTGTAAAGTCACGCTCATACTTTGCATTCTTAACAACAAGACGTCCCTGTGATGTCATTAATGTACCATTACGTGCAATACGTGTTGGTAGCACGCAGTCAAACATATCAATCCCGCGAATAGCCCCTTCAATTAATGAGTCTGGTGAACCAACACCCATTAAATAACGTGGCTTATCCTCAGGTAGTAAATGTGTAGTTTGCTCAAGCACACGATACATAATATCTTTAGGCTCACCTACAGACAGGCCACCAATCGCGTAACCTGGGAAGTCAAGCTCTACTAAAGCCTCTGCTGAACGCTGACGTAAGTCTTCGTACTCGCCACCTTGTACAATACCAAATAATGCTTGGTTCTCTGTATTTTTATGCGCTTCTTTACAACGCTTTGCCCAGCGTGTTGTACGGTCTACAGATTTTAGCATATATTCATGCGTTGCTGGGAATGGTGGGCACTCGTCAAATGCCATCATAATATCTGAGCCTAAATCATTTTGGATTTCCATTGCTTTTTCAGGACTTAAAAATAGTTTGTCACCGTTTAAATGATTGCGGAAGTGTACACCTTCCTCCTCAATTTTACGGAATTTACTTAACGAAAATACTTGGAAGCCGCCCGAATCCGTTAAAATTGGCTTATCCCAGTTCATAAATTTATGCAGGCCACCCGCTTCTTTCACAATATCATTGCCTGGGCGTAACCATAAATGATAGGTATTCGATAAAATAATACCTGCATTCATTTCTTTTAAATCCTCTGGCGACATTGTTTTAACCGTCGCTTGTGTACCTACAGGCATAAAGGTTGGTGTTTCGAAAGAGCCATGTGGTGTATGCACGATACCTAGCGTGCGCCTGTTTGTTTACATGTTTTAATATGTTCATACCATACTGCTGGTTTTGTCATTTACTTTGTGTCCTTTCTGTTTGGGCGGATAAACATCGCATCCCCAAAGCTAAAAAATCTATATTGCTGTTGCACGGCTGTTTCATACGCGTGCATGATTGTTTCTTTTGAAGCTAGTGAGCTAACAAGCATTACTAATGTTGATTTTGGTAAATGGAAGTTTGTTAACAAACCATCAACTACTGTCCATTTATAACCAGGATAAATAAAAATAGAAGTCCAGCCTTGCTCAGCACGCATCTCACCATTGTATTTTGCCCCAATTGTTTCGAGCGTACGTGTTGAAGTTGTGCCTACTGCGATTACTTTACCACCATTTGCTTTCGTTTGATTAATTAGTGCGGCGGTTTCCTCGCTCATACTATAAAATTCACTGTGCATCTCGTGATCATCAATACTATCTACGCTCACAGGTCGGAAAGTGCCTAAGCCAACATGCAAGGTAATAAAGGTAATTGTTACCCCTTTAGCACGAATAGCATCTAGGATTTCGTCAGTAAAGTGCAAGCCAGCAGTTGGCGCAGCTGCCGAACCACGTTCACGTGCAAACACCGTTTGGTAACGGTCTTGGTCATCTAGCTTCTCACGAATATACGGAGGTAGCGGCATTTCGCCAAGTTGGTCTAAAATCTCATAAAAGATACCGTCATAACTAAATTTAAACTTACGTCCACCATGCGCTAAAATTTCTGTACAGGTTGCTGTGAGTAAATTACCAAACGTCACCACCGTACCTACCTTTACACGTTTAGCAGGCTTAACGAGTGTTTCCCATACGTCTGTTTCATGCTGTTTAAGTAAAAGTACCTCAATATGCGCACCTGTATCCTTTTCGCCCATTAAGCGTGCAGGTAATACACGTGTATCATTTAATACTAAGCAGTCACCCGCTTCAAGCTCATCTACAATCGCAGGAAATTTTTCGTGTTGTAACACGGTTGTATCTGGCGTTACGACTAATAAGCGACTTGCTGTACGGTCAAGTAATGGGGTTTGTGCAATTAATTGCTCAGGTAATTCAAAATCAAAATCTTCCACTCTCATGTTTGTAACTTCCTTTATTTAAGTTTGGTCGGGCAGCTCATAGCCAAAATGTAAATACGCGAGCTGGGTTGCCACACGTCCGCGTGGTGTACGCTGAATAAAGCCAATCTGTAATAAATACGGCTCATACACATCCTCAATTGTTAAAGACTCCTCACCAATAGAAGCCGAAATCGTATCAAGCCCAACAGGCCCCCCACGAAAACGTTCAATCATACCTTCAATTAATTTACGGTCAATATGATCTAGCCCTCTAGCATCCACTTGTAGCAATTCAAGTGCTTGGTGTGCAATCGGTGCTGTAATCGCACCATCACCTAATACTTCAGCAAAATCGCGTACTCGCTTAAGCAGACGGTTAACAATACGCGGTGTCCCACGCGAGCGCTTCGCAATTTCACACGCGGCTTCTTCAACAATTTCCACCTCAAAAACACCTGCACTACGCTTTACAATTTCAGTTAAAGCTTCCTCATCATAATACTCCAAACGTAATAATACACCAAAACGGTCACGAAGTGGTGCAGATAATGCCCCAGCACGCGTTGTTGCCCCAATTAATGTGAAGGGTGGTAAATCTAGACGGATTGAACGCGCCTCAGGACCCTTCCCTACTACAATATCTAAACAAAAATCCTCCATAGCAGGGTAAAGCACTTCTTCAATAGCGCGCGGCAGGCGATGGATTTCGTCAATAAATAATACATCACCTGGCTCTAGCGCATTTAAAATCGCGGCTAAATCCCCTGGGCGCTCAATTGCAGGCCCACTTGTCATGCGTACATTAACGTTCATCTCATTAGCAATTACCGCGGCAAGTGTCGTTTTACCAAGCCCTGGTGGCCCATAAAGTAACACATGGTCAAGGCACTCCTCACGACGACGCGCCGCTTCGATAAAGATGTGCAAGTTATCCTTAACCTGTTGCTGACCAATATACTGTGCCAAACGCTGTGGGCGAAGGGAAAACTCAAATTGCTCATCATAATCCGTTGCTTCATTTGTTGTAATAGGATTTGTCATCGCATTGCCCTCCTTACATTAACATTAATTTTAACGCCTGCTTCATATAATCATCCGTCGTACTAAGCGCATCGTTGCCCTCTAGCTTCGGTCGCACTTTTTTTTAACTCGCGCTCTGAGTAACCTAGTGTTGCTAGTGCTAGCATAGCATCCTCTAATGCTGCATTATGTGAAGTGTCTTCAAATAATGGTAGCTCATCAGGCGCACTCGCAAAATCAATTACTTCTAGTAATGCACCGAGCTTACCTTTTAAATCTAAAATAATTTGGCGCGCTGTCTTTTTGCCTACACCAGGAAACTTCACTAAATAAGTCTCGTCTTCATTTTCAATCGCACCTACGACTTGTGAAGGGTCGCCTGTAGCTAAAATAGCGAGCGCTCCTTTAGGTCCAATACCCGACACTTGAATTAATTTGCGAAACAGCTCGCGCTCATCTAATGAAGTAAAGCCATATAGTAAATTTGCATCCTCACGCACATGGTGATGCACATAAATTTGCACACTATCCTTACTCTTTTTAAAGGCATATGAGTTTGGTGTAAATAAGCGGTAGCCTATCCCACTTTGCTCTAGCACAATATACTCTGGCGTCATGCGCGTTACTTGCCCAATCATATAATCATACATTTTTTCTTCGCCTCACAATCTATATAAGATTATAGCATAATAGCGAACGAATGCTCGACGTTTAAACGCACAAAAGTGACATTGAACATGATACAATATTAACGATTAAGGAGTGAACGAACATGACTAAAAAACTATTAGGCGAAGAACGCCGCACAAAAATTTTATCGTTGTTACAACAAGCTAAAACCCCACTAACAGGCGCTGACCTCGCAAAGGTAGCCAATGTCTCTCGCCAAGTCATTGTCAATGACATCACTTTGCTCAAAGCACGTAACGCACCTATCCTTGCAACAAGCCAAGGCTATTTATACCTTTCTACTTCAGAGCCAACTTATGCCACACGTGTAGTAGCTTGCCAACACACACCTGCGCAAGCTGAAGAAGAATTATTCGCTATTGTGGACTGCGGTGTTACGGTTAAAGACGTTTGTGTCGAGCATAGTGTTTACGGCGAAATTACTGCCGCTATCCATGTTAGCAACCGTGTTGAGGTGAGCCGCTTCATTGATAAAGTACAAGTTGCCAATGCTTCCTACCTCTCTGATTTAACAGACGGCATCCACCTACACACACTCCAAGCACCAACGGAAGATATGCTTGATTGTGCAGAGCAAGCTTTACGCGCTAAAGGCATACTACTCGATTAAAAAAAGCGGTTCACGCTAAACGTGAACCGCTTTTTGCTATTCCTCTCGTTGCTGAAAATAATAAGACGTGCCCATGTAAGCTATAATTGTTACCGCAAGTACAACATAAAATACTTCCACTTTTAGCGAATACATATACAACGCATACAGTACAATTACGGTAGGGACAATTACAAATCGCACCACACTATATTGCTGATACTTTTTGATTTGCACCCACCCCATACGAAACGGTAAAAACATAATCCCAAACACTACTAAGCCTAGCCAATTTTTCGGTTGCTTCATCCATACTGCCTCCTTTTTTGGCGTCGGCAGCTGTAATGCTTTACGTAACAATTCAGCGGAGATAAAATCAGGCTCACTTTTGCCAAGCTCCCATTTAGAAATCGTTTGGCGCGTTACAAAAACTTCATCCGCTACCTCCTGCTGCGTTTTGCCTAATGCTATACGTCTCTTACGCAACTCATCACCTGCTGTCATACGCTCACCTCCTACACTATGTCGTTTCAGGTCAATCGTATAGCAACATCCGCCCGTTGCGCACGCAACACAAGCATTTACTTACAAGAAAACGCATAGTCGCCAGTCACAGACGCTTCAATGGTAAGGTCAACTGTGCCTCCAACTTGTTTACAGCCCTCAATTAATTGATTGAGTTCAGTGTGATTAAAATAACTCTCTGCTAACAATAAAAACATTACGCAACCTATCGCAACGACTGTAAGAATAATAGCAGCAACTTTTATTTGTACACTAATCATACTAACGCCCCCTCCTAATTACACTAAGGTAGCTAAATACCATCACCAGGAGTAGCACTACCATTACTATAATTGACATAATTTGCGATTGACCTGTTAGCACGCTATAGTACATCGCTAATAAAATACTTATAATCAATAAACCCATTACTATTTTGTACACTTTATAATACGCTTTTAATGCCACATGACGCTCTCCCTCATCCATAGCATCAAATGCGCCGTCCTCTTTTACCCAGTTAGGTATTGGGCGTGTTGGATTAGCAAGCGTTACGCTCTTTGTTACTATACCTGTTGATAAAACACTACACACTAACAAAGCAAATGACAGTAAGGGGGTAGCAGGCGAGCTTTCACGTACGATAATAAAGCCAATGGCCATAGCACCTAAACTTAAAATAAACGCACTATTAATCATTTGCGACACTGTAATCGCACGCTCATATTGCTTATCTAATAATTGATCTTCCTCCTCACCCGTCACAACTAGCTGACTACTCTTTGTTATTTTCCTAAAATAAAAATAGCCTGCACCAAGCAATAATATAACAATGCTATTGGTGAGTTGTAAAAGTATAATCCCCAATTCATTCATCCTCCTCAATAATAAAAACATTCTCTACTGGCTCATTAAAAATCCGTGCAATGCGTACAGCAATCAAAATAGACGGCATATACTCTCCTCGCTCAATTAAGCTAATTGTTTGGCGTGACACATTTGCACGCTTTGCTAACTCCGTTTGGTTATAACCATCTCGTGCCCGAAGCTCTTTTAATCTACTCTTCATATGTATAACCTCCCCCATTAAACTAACATGAAGATAGTCATTTTGACAACCATATTTGTCAAAAAAGATAAAAAAGAAGACCATTTCCGAGGAAATGGTCTTCTTTTTATAATTGTAATGCTGGTCCAAAAAACTCGTAATGAATTTGCTCTGGTGTAAAACCATTGCTTTCCAGGGCATTAACTGTAGCAGCCATAAATGGTACTGGTCCACACACATAAACATCTGCATCTTTAGCAATACGCTCCGCAATAATTGCTTCGTTAATATATTGCGCTTGATCTGAGTACAATACATCATAACTTGCATTCGGTAAGTTAGCCATTTTTTGTTGAATGGATTGTTGGAAAGTGACTACTTCTGCATTGCGCGCGCATTGGATAAAGCTTACTTGTGGCGCCTCCTCTAGCGCTTGTACCATACTATGCAATGGTGTCACACCAATCCCACCACTAATAAAGGCCACTGGCTTCGTTGATTGTTGTAATGTAAACACGCCTGCTGGTGCACTCACATCTAAAACATCATCAACCTGTAGTGTGTCATGTAAAAAGTTAGACACTTTACCTGCAGGTGTTGTGTCATTTTCTTTTTTCACAGAAATACGGAAAGCTTTACCATCCGCCGCTTGCGACAAAGTGTACTGACGATTAGCCAAATATGTATCGCCAGGAATAGCCGTACGAATTGTAATATATTGACCTGGTAAATAGTTTGGCAGTGCACTACCATCTTCTGGTGCTAAATAAAATGAAGTAACACTCGCATTTTCGGCTTCTTTATTTACTACTTTAAACTTCTTAAATAAGCGCCAGCCGCCGTCATTTTCAGTTTGTTTATACAAATCTTCTTCTACTTGAATAAAAATGTCTGCAATAACGCCGTAAGCCTGCTCCCATGCTTGTAAAATCTCTGGTGTTGCTGCATCACCTAGTACCTCTTTAATTGCCGCCAATAAATATTTCCCTACGATTGGGTAATGAGCTGGTAATACACCTAGGCTAACATGCTTATGTGCAATTTGAACGACAACAGGTAAAATCGCTTCAAGATTTTCGATATGTACGGCAGCTGCATACACTGTATTAGCAAGTGCCGTTTGTTGACGACCTTGTGCTTGATTTGTGTGATTAAAAATATTCAGTAATTCAGGGTGATTGTCGAACATATTTTGATAAAACGTTTTGGTAATTGTTACGCCATGAACCTCTAAAACTGGTGCTGTCGCTTTAATAATATCCATTGTTTGTTGTTGTAACATACTAACCACTCCTTTTCTTACCCCAACTATAGCGCGCTCAGTTTTTAAAAGCAATATATAATATACATCTTTAACAAATCGTTCACAAAACATATATAATTTATACATCTTTAAAATTAAATGTATACAAAATGTATCTTTTAATGTATGCGTACTAGGTAAATTAAATGCTATACTATTGTGAGAAAGTGGTGAAATCAATGCGCTTAACTGTTTATACAGATTACTCTTTGCGTACACTGATTTATTTAGGCGCAAAGAACGAGGACGAACTTACAACGATTCAGGAAATTTCTGACGCTTATAATATTTCGAAAAATCATTTAATGAAAGTTACTCATCAGCTAGGACAGCTCGGCTATATCGAAACCATTCGTGGACGTGGCGGTGGCATCCGCTTAGCTAAGTTACCAAAGGATATTACAATTGGTGAAGTTGTGCGCCAAACTGAAGAAGACTTTCATTTAGTAGAATGCTTTGACCCTGCTAGTAATATGTGCAAAATTGCACCTGCTTGTCAGTTAAAAGGCGTACTAGCTGAAGCACTTCAAGCCTACCTTGCTGTACTCGACCGTTATACCGTCGAGGATTTTTTAGGTAATCGTGATTTATTAATGCAATTACTACAATAAAAAGGTAGCTGAGAAAATCTCAGCTACCTTTTTTCATGGAAACGGGCGCGCTGCGTTGCCGTCGGTACGAGACAAGCACCCGGTAAATGCTTGCGATTGGTTGCAATCACTTCATACACGATATCTCGCAGAAAGCGCGGTACAATACGTAAACCACGTAGCACCCAAAAATAACGCAAATGCTTTGTAATTTGCAAAGCAGCACTGGATTTAGTGTAAGCCTTGTTTTGGTCTATTACTACGACACTTGTCGTATCTGTAATATCGTAACGTTCACAAAGCGCTTGCCCAACCTCACTTTGTAAAGAGGCAAAGTGAAAATAAGCTGAACGCTCAAAGCGTAAAATAAACTGCACATTTGCCTGACAAAAACTACAGTCGCCGTCAAACAACACAAAGTTCATTAGCCTTCAAGCCCCGTCATATAACGGTAATACGTACCTAAAGATTTAACAGTACAGCCAAGTGCCTCAAGTTCCTCCATAGCCCCTTGCATCATCTTCTCTTGCTCATCTGCAAGTACATCCACCATAAAGAAATAATCGCCTAACCCTGTTTTAAGCGGGCGCGACTCAATTTTGCTTAAATTTAATTGACGCCATGCGAAAACCGACAATACTTGGTGTAAAGCACCTGAACGATCCGTAGGCAAAGTTACCATTAATGTTGTTTTTGGCTCTTCATTCGACTCTGCTAACGGCATGCGTTGATTTTGTCTTGATAATACAAAAAAGCGCGTATGGTTAAAATGGAAGTCATGAATTTCAGGTTCTACAATTGTTAAGCCATACTTTTTAGCTGCTGACTCATTGCCTACAGCCGCAATGCACATTTCTGGATTTTCAGAGACGTATTTTGCAGCCGCTGCTGTTGAGGTCGTTTGATTAAGTGGCACACCACTGAAACGGTAAAATAAATATTTATGGCACTGTGCAAGTGCATGCGGATGCGAGTAAACACCCTCAAGATTTTCCCAATTATGTTGTTGTGCAGGGTTAACCATTAAATGCTGTGCAATGGGTAGTAAAATTTCACCTGTCACAAATAACTCCACTTCATGGAACAAATAGTCTAATGTAAGCGGCACAGAGCCCTCTAAAGCATTTTCTAGAGGTACAACAGCTAAGTCAACCGTGCCTTTAGCCACTGCCTCAATACACTCAGGTATTGTTGCTTGAGGTACAAGCCATTCATTTGGAAATAAACCTTTCGTTGCTAAATATGTAAAGGACGCTTCAGGCCCTAAATATGCAATTCGATGTTGCCAATCTTTTGTTTCAGTCATTGCTAAAACCTCCTTGTATGCTAGTGTACGCTCATTTGACAGAATAGTAAATCAAAACAAGGGTTTTGACACTATAAAAAAAGCCTAGCATTTTACCGAAGTAAAATACTAGGCTACAAAGTTAAAGAGCGCCTGAGCTAATAACCTCAGCAGACTCTACAAAATCTAATTTTTTAAGTTGTTGTAGTAATTCGTCTAGTTCACAGGTCATGCTCGTCACATCAAGTGACAAAGTGACATTAGCACGCCCTTGAATCGGAATTGTTTGGTGAATCGTCAACACATTACAATGCGTAACGGTGATGGTTTCGAGCAAGCGCGCAAGTGTCCCTTTACGATCTTGCAATTGCAAAAAGATAGTTAAGATACGCTCTTGCACGACGGAATGAAAAGGGAAAACGGCATCGCGGTATTTATAAAACGCACTACGCGAAATATCGACTTCTTTAACTGCATCCCAGATAGAAGATACAGCTCCCGTAGATAGTAGCTGCTTCGCCTCTAAAGTTTTTTGCATCGCATCTGTTAATACATCTTCACGCACTAAAAAATATCGTTGATTGGCAACGCTCTTCATAATTTTCCCCCTACTTCACATCACTATTATTCAAAGAATTCAAATTCAAACTCAAGTAAACGTACAGTATCGCCATGCTCAGCACCTCGTGCACGAAGCGCCTCATCCACACCCATACCACGTAGCTGACGTGCGAAACGACGCACACCATCTTCACGACTGAAGTCTGTCATTTTAAACAGACGCTCAATTGTGTAACCGCTAATGATAAACGAACCATCATCATCACGTGTAATTTCATAATCTTCTGATGTGTTTTGGTGTTTATACATTACTGTTGCATCTGATTCTTCTTCTTCAACATGTAATAAGAACTCTGGTGTTACTTCTAGTAAATCAGCTACTTCGAATAATAGCTCTTTTAAGCCTTGTCGAGATACAGCTGAGATTGGGAATACCTTAACATCCTCGCCAACTTTTTTACGGAAAGCTTGTAAGTTTTCTTCAGCATCTGGCATATCCATTTTATTAGCTACAATAACTTGTGGACGCTCCATTAAACGTAGGTTGTATTGTTCTAGTTCTTTATTAATTGTTACGTAATCTTCGTAAGGGTCGCGACCTTCCATACCTGACATATCAATAATATGCACGATAACGCGCGTACGCTCAATATGACGTAGGAATTGGTGACCTAGCCCTACACCCTCGTGTGCGCCTTCGATTAACCCTGGTAAATCTGCCATAGCAAAGCTACGTCCATCTTCAGTTTCAACCATACCTAAGTTAGGAACGATTGTTGTAAAGTGGTAAGCACCAATTTTAGGTTTAGCTGCTGATACTACAGATAGTAATGTAGATTTACCCACACTTGGGAAACCTACTAAACCAACGTCTGCAAGTACTTTAAGTTCTAAAATAACGCTAAGTTCTTGACCTGGTTCACCTTTTTCGGCAAGCTCTGGCGCTGGGTTAGCTGGTGTAGCAAAACGACAGTTACCACGACCACCGCGACCTGCACGAGCAATAACTGCACGTTGACCATGTTCAACAAGGTCAGCCAGTACTACTTCTGTTTCTTCATCAATAACTACTGTACCTGGTGGCACTTTTACGATGTAATCTTGTGCATTTTTACCATGCATCCCTTTACTCATACCGTGCTCACCGCGCTCAGCTTTAAAGTGGCGTTTGTAACGGAAATCCATTAACGTACGCAGACCTTCTTCTACTTCAAATACTACGTTACCACCATGACCGCCATCGCCGCCTGCTGGTCCACCCATAGGTACATACTTTTCTCGACGGAAGGCAACCATACCATCGCCACCGTCGCCGCCTTTAACAAAAATCTTTACGTGATCGACAAACATTTATTTCACTCCCTGTTTAGCCGTTATACATAAATCCAGCATAGTTGTAGTTGATGCTTTAATGTTAACGGTAAAACGTTCATTTTTTTCAGTTAATTGTATTGGGGTCTGCCACTGTCCTGTTACACGCATTGCCAGCGCCACATTAGCTGGTTTAACGGTATAATCAAGTGTTATATACTGCTCGCAGTAAACATCCACCTGTTTAGCAATAGCTGCTATGCACGCCTCAACGTAAGCGACAATGGCAGTCTCTGCTACAGTAGCCGTCCCTGTTACTGTACTTGTTAATGCTACAGCAAATTCATTATAGCGCCAACCTACTGTAAGAAGCCATTCGGCTAGCACTGGTGTACCTGCACGATTTACTGCGGATACGACCTGCATTTCATTAACAGCCTTTGTAATATAAGCCTGGCACTGCTCCTGCTTGCCAAGCTCGTTATACATCATAATCATTTGTAAACGATTTAAAAAATCATGATTCGCTAGACGTAGCGCCTCAGGTACTGTTAGTTTGTTAGGTTTCACTGAGACACTCACTCCTGACATTCGCTATAACAGTTTGCATTTTATTATAACGCAAAACCGCAAAAAATTCATGCCACAAATCACGCTGGGGCTGCCTAACGAACAAACGATGCAAATAAAAAAGGCGACCGCATTTTAGGTCTACCTCCTACTATGTCTATCACTTGTACGTTAGACACCCTCATATAACTTCAAAAAAAGCATGTCCAATAGCCCTAACGACTTTTGGACATGCTCTACTATAAAGTATTAAGCTTCCGCTGGGTATACTGATACTTGTTTCTTATCGCGACCAAGACGCTCGAATTTAACTACGCCGTCTACTTTAGCGAATAAAGTATCATCGCCACCGCGACCTACGTTAGTACCTGGGTAAATTTTTGTACCGCGTTGACGGTAAAGAATTGAACCACCAGTTACGAACTGACCATCAGCACGTTTCGCACCAAGACGTTTTGACTCAGAGTCACGACCGTTCTTAGTAGAACCTACCCCTTTTTTAGAAGCGAAGAATTGAAGATCTAATGTTAATAACATGCTCATTCCACCTCCTACTGTTCGTAAGATATTTGAATATACTGCCCATAACTTTCTACCATCGTGTAAAACTGTGCTGTCATAGTTTGGACAATAAGTTGTAATTTAGCATCGATTTCTTTGTCAAGATCTTGTGGTAGCGTCACTTTAAGGTAACCGCCCTCACCTGCTTGTTCAATTTCTGGTTTGATTTGAAGCAGCGCATAAATCGCATTAACAGCACCGAAACCGATAGCTGAAGCGCCTGCACATACTAAATCTTTACCTGGCTCATCAAACTCCGCATGACCTGACATTTCAAACGCATGCACGTGTCTATTTTCATCATGAAAAATCGTTACTTGAATCATTCCGATTCACCTCTAATTAAGCGTTGATAGTTTCAACTACTAATTTAGTATATGGTTGACGGTGACCTTGTTTACGACGGTAGTTTTTCTTCGCTTTCATTTTGAAAACAGTGATTTTTTTAGCGCGGCCTTCTTTAACAGCTTTAGCTGTTACAGTAGCACCTTCCACGAATGGAGCGCCGACTTTCACGTTTTCGCCACCTACGAATAAAACTTTATCAAAAGTAACCACTTCGTCAGCTTCAACACCTAGTTTTTCAACATAGATTTCTTGGCCAGCTTCTACTTTGATTTGTTTACCACCAGTTTCGATAATTGCGTACATTTCCCAATGCACCTCCTTAGACTAAGACTCGCCTGTTACAAGGTGACTTTCGTGCTTAAACCTTGGCAGTGCGGTTGTAGTAGCACGGGTGCTACAAACAATAACAGTAAAATATTATCATGCGTACAATGATAAGTCAATCGTTACTTCGTAAACAGCGAAAACATTTTTGCAAAGAAACCTTTTTTCGTTCCGCTAATGGTTTGGAGTGGTACACTCTCACCTAAAATACGACGAGCAATATTACGATACGCAAGCGCTGCCTTGTTAGATGGGTCCATCACAACAGGCTCACCCTTATTAGAAGAAGCTATTACTTCTTCATCATCAATAATAATACCTAATAAATCAATCGCTAAATGCGCAGTAATTTCGCTGACATCTAGTGTATCGCCTGCTTCAATTAAATGTTGTCGCACGCGGTTAATAACGAGGCGTGGTGCTTCAATTTGCGGCTCTTGTTCAAGCAAACCAATAATACGGTCTGCATCACGCACAGCCGAAATCTCTGGCGTAACAACAACAATCGCTTTATCTGCACCTGCAATCGCGTTGCGGAAGCCTTGCTCAATACCCGCTGGACAATCAATTAATACAAAATCAAACTCTTGTTTTAATTCGCCAATTAGTTTGTGCATTTGCTCACCATTAACCGCTGTTTTATCTGTTGTTTGTGCGGCTGGTAGTAAATAAAGTTTTTCATCTACCCGCTTATCCTTCACTAACGCTTGGTGCGTTTTACAACGTCCTTCAACAACATCAACTAAATCATAAATAATACGGTTTTCTAAACCTAACACAACATCTAAATTACGCAAGCCAATATCTGTATCTACAAGGCATACGGTTTTTCCTTGCAATGCCAATGCAGTACCAAGATTAGCCGTCGTCGTTGTTTTACCGACGCCGCCTTTTCCCGATGTAATTACAATTGCTTCTCCCACATTAGCTTCCTCCTTTAGCAGTCATGAAAAACGACGGCATATTTCTTATTTCGTGTACTGGTCGATACTCAATATCCCCTTGCTGACTAATGTGTGCACATAGCAACTCATTATTCTTTTGAAGCGCGGCTGTTTCATTAGACATTGTTTGAATAACATCTGCAATCATAATATGGGTTGCTTCAAAAAACGATGCAGCTACCACTGCTTTACGATTACCATCCACGCCTGCATGTGCAATACCTTTTAAGCGTCCTAGTACATAAATATTGCCGCCTGCCTCAACACGGCCATTTTGGTTAACATTGCCAATGATGACAATGTCCCCTGGCACACGTAGCACTTGACCTGAGCGTACCATACCGACATAGAGCTCATTTTTATGGCGCTCGATATGACGATTGCGCTCCTCTACCGTTACCACATCACTGCTTACTTTCGAAACAATGATTTTATCTGTGCTTTCGGTTGCTCGTGTTAATTTTTGGATTTGCTCATTTGTGCAATAACGATAGCCTAAATGAAGTTGAACATAAATGCGGCGATCTGTTGTATAGCTTTTTGCCAATTGTTCTAGCTCCATTAGCAAATCACTAAACGCTCCATGTTCGTCCAATTTAATAATAAAGCCTTCTTTTGTACCCTTCATATGAACTAATGATTGTTTCATACAACTTTTCACCTCGATTTCACTTCATCCAATTATACCGTATTCATCTCATCACGTAATAATTTGGCATTAATTAAATTCACAAAAATAATAGCAACCAAAATAATAAATAAAAAATTCATTGCGATTGTTGGTAGTAAACGCTCTTGTATAAAGGGTTGCCATGCCATCGCAGTAAGTCCTATAAATGAGTAAAAACCATATAGTACAGACTCTAAAATTGTAATTAAAACGAGTGCTACAGTTGATGTTACGACCATATTAGGTCGAATATAGCCCATCACAACACTCGCTAAAAAAATAATTGCGGGATATAAAAAAGCATATAGCCCGATGATATCGACATAAAAAATGTCATATAAAATGCCAAAAAACAAGCCGATGTACATCGCTCGCTTTTTGGAATGATACGTTGCTAAAAAAATTAAATACACGAGTAAAAATCGTGGTACAAAATAGTACAGCGTAGTATCAAATTGTAGTGGGGATAAAAAGGCGAAGTTAGGCTCAATCAAAAATAATAACGCTGCTGTAGCAATTACTGCGACACGTTGCATCATTTCTCATCACCTTCCGCCTCAGCTGGATGTGTTAAATCCTTCATTGTTCCGCCACCATCTGAACCATCAATCTCTGTCATTTTGCGCTTAGCAATTACAACTTGGTCAAGTAGTGCAAAGTTAGCTGCTGGCTTTACGTAAGCCATTTGTGTTAAACCATAGTCATCTGTACTTACTTCGGTAATTTCTCCAATTAATAAACCTTGCGGGAAAATACCACCTAAGCCTGAAGATACTACTGTTTGTCCTGGCTCTACTTTAAAGCCTGAATCAATACGTTTTAACATCATTTCGTTACGTTCCATATCAAAGCCCTCAATTAAACCAAAGACATCCTTGTCACCTTTTGCTTTAGCAGAAATACGGTAATTTGGATTATTAGAAAATAATAGCTCAATCTCTGCTGTATTAGGTGTTACCACAATGACCTTACCAATAAGTCCATCAGCTGTCATTACTGCCATGTTTTTTTCGATACCATGACGTTTCCCTTTATTAACAATAATTTTTTCTTCCCACTGGTCTGGGTTGCGCGCAATTACTGTTGCATATACAGGGTCATATTCTAGTAAGCTTTCTTCCTTATCAATGAGCGCGGCTAGTCTTTCATTTTCCATCTTAACTTCATCAAGTTGGGCACGCACCACTGTAAAGTCGTCAAGCTGAGCCTTTAGGCGCTTATTTTCGTCATAAGTGCCTAAAAGCGCATCAATGTCATCTAAAATACCACCAACAAAGTTAGCTGGCTTAGCATGATGCCTTGCCCAAAACCTACCGTATCTTTAACAGCCCCCTCAGCCATAGAGGGGTCTGTGCGATTGCTCAATGTGTAGCTAATAATAGCGACAAGGAAAATGATGCCTACTAATAACACAATAAGTTTTTTATTAGCAAAAAACTGTGGCATCTGTAAACTCCTCTCTCACAATTACAATTGTTGTTGACGAATAATATCGATGTGGTCTAATGCTTTACCTGTACCGATAGCTACACAATCTAATGGGTCTTCTGCGATAAATACTGGCATATTTGTTTCATCACTTAACACTTTATCTAAATTTTTAAGTAATGCGCCACCGCCAGTAAGTACAATACCGCGTTCCATAACGTCCGCCGAAAGCTCTGGTGGTGTATGTTCTAGTGTGCGTTTTACGCCATCAATAATTGATGAAACTGATTCGCGTAATGATTCTGATACTTCTTCGCTTGAAACTTCTAATGTTTTTGGTAAACCTGTTACAAGGTCACGTCCACGAATTTCCATTTTTTCATTATCGTCTGCTAATGCTGAGCCGATTTCCATTTTAACAGCCTCTGCTGTACGTTCACCAATTGTTAAGTTATACGTTTTGCGAATGTATGCAATAATCGCGTGGTCCATTGCGTCGCCGCCAACACGTACTGACTCACTTGTTACAATACCACCAAGTGAAATAACCGCTACCTCAGTTGTACCACCACCGATATCAACTACCATAGAACCCGTTGGATCCCATACTGGCAGATTAGCGCCAATTGCTGCTGCGAATGGCTCTTCAATTGTAAAAGCTTCACGAGCGCCTGCTTGACGAGATGCATCAATTACTGCGCGTTGCTCTACAGAAGTAATACCAAAAGGTACACAAATCATAACGTTTGGTTTTTTCCAGTTGCCACCAGAATTTTTTGATGCTTCTTTTAAATAATACTCAATCATTGCTGTTGTAATGTCAAAATCAGCGATAACGCCGTCTTTCATTGGGCGAATGGCTACGATAGAGCCTGGTGTACGTCCAATCATATTTTTAGCGTCGTTACCAACTGCAACGATTTCACCTGTTTTTGTATTACGTGCTACTACTGAAGGCTCGCGTAAAACGATACCTTTTCCTTTAATAAAAACTAATGTATTTGCTGTGCCGAGGTCAATGCCGACATCCTTACTTCCGAATCCAAACAAATTGAGTACTCCCTTTCTTTTGCGAAACATAGTTAGTTGATTGTAATTATGAAATCTACCATTTATTATAACGGAAAAACACATAAATTTATAGTGCCATCTATCCCCTTTCTATTATATAACGAATTAATTTTATCATCTCGTGCTTTTAGGGACGTTTTTGTTGACATTTGGTTGCAAAAAAACGTGAGATTTCTCCATCAGAGGAGAAATCTCACGTTTAAGTTAAGTACCCTTTTTCTTTTAAGCTTACATAATTATGGTTACCAATAATAATATGGTCTACTAACTCAATGCCAATAATTAATCCTGCTTCTTGTAAGCGCTGCGTTACTTCAATATCTTCTGGGCTTGGCTGTGGATTGCCGCTCGATAGCAATAGGTAAGGCTTTGAGGTTATCTCCACCTTTTCCCCTGCTCCACACCGTGCATGCAACTTTCATCGCACACGGCATTCCATCGTTTGCCAATTATTTCATTTTCCTCAATCTTATTGCCATTATTTGTTTTCCCTAATGTTAAAGTTCTTCGTTACCAACTAATACCCGTAGTTTGTTCAGCTTTTTCAGTTGCTCCCCATTCAAATTCAACTGTTCAAGATATTTATGGATTGTGTCGATCTCGGTAGCATGGATTAATCGGTGAACGTCCCTAGTAATCAAAACTAGATTGGAATACCTATCATCTTTTGTCAAGCTCCATAATTGTTTATGGTGACAATCCATTTCCGTTAAAATTAACTCCTCTCCCAATACAGCACATTTTCCTTTTTGTGCAATGAACAACGATATTCGATTATCATTTAACTCTATCGATGCTCGTTCGTTCATAACAGGATGCTCTCTTAGCCATTGAACTTGCCAGTTTGGAACTGACTTTTGTTCTTTATGCATTAGTTCGCGTCCCTCTGGCGTAAATTTATTGACACCATTTTTGGGCAACAATGCTGTTTTGGTTTTTATAAAACCTATTGGAATAAGTGGGTATCCATTTATATATCTTGTCATTTTTGATTTCAAATAAGGTTTTAACCCTTGGTCTTTAATTGGATAATTAGTTTGCTTACGAAGTGAAAAATGTTTTAATCGATGTCGTTCTACAAGCGTTAATTGGTATTGAATTGGCATCAAACTATCGTTCACTTGTGTCGCAATTCAGTAGTAATTATCGATGCCAATTACCATACTGTTGTAGATTCGGATGTTCTTGATTAAATCATTTCCATTTGGTGCTTTTTGCATGAGTTTAATTTGGTCTTTCAGTTGTTTTTTAATCCTCGTACGTGCTTTTTCCGCTATCCAGGACTGGCAGACATATCGTTTACGCTTAAAGCGGTCATAGCCTTTTCGTTCCATTTTCAGTTCAAATCCTAAAAATTCACTACGTTTCTTTTTAAGATTCGTAATTTGGGATTTCTCTTCTGAAATGGGAAGGTTCAATCGCTCTTCCAGCCACATTTTACTTGCCTGAAAAATCTTTTCGGCGTTAGAACGGGTTGTCGTAAAGATTTTAAAATCGTCTGCATAGCGAACAATATACATTTCTTTTAGTGTGGAAGTTTCCCTTAGTTTCCTGTACCTATATTGATGGCTATATAATCCAGTTTTCTTATTCAAATAATCATTGATGGAATGGCACTTTTTACTCTCCCATTGGTTCGCAATCCACCAATCAAATTCATTCAGGTTGATATTTGCTAACAGTGGAGAAAGTATTCCGCCTTGTGGCGTTCCTTTTGTAGGATACGTGATTTCTCCATTTGGTAAAACAATAGGTGCTTTTAACATTTTTCGAAGGATAACAAGCAATTGCTTATCTTGGATTCCCATCGTCCATATTTGTCGCATTAATTTCGTATGTTTTACCTCATCAAAGAAACCTTTAATATCTACATCCACCACATATTGCATTTTATTATTATTTATTCGTCCAGCACATGCAGAAATAGCATTTTCTGCTGATTTGGTTGGTCGGAATCCAAAACTGTATTTGTAAAACTTAGCCTCACATATAGGTTCTAATACTTGCAAAATACATTGTTGGGCTACTCGGTCCCACATAGACGGGATTCCCAATGGTCTAGTTGTCCCGTTTGGTTTTAGTATTTCCACACGTCTTACTTTTCGAGGGTTGTAGTGTGCGAATCTTTTCTTCACAATTTCAGTGAATTCATGTGTACTCAACTTTTCAATATCTTTGATTGTGACCTTATCTTCTCCAGCCGTTGTACTCCCATTATTTCGCTTAATATTACGATAAGCGAGTAGGATATTATCGTCCGAAGTAATAATAGACATTAGATTCGTCAACTTTTGGTTTTCTTTACTCTTTGCATAAAGCCTATCAAAGGTTTCTGTCATACCGTAATACTCCGCATGTCGTAACCTTGTATTTTTCATTCTAGGGATTTTCTTATAATTTTCTTTCAAGGTCTATCACGCTCCAAACTGGGTTCGTGACCTTTTTAGTCATACGAGAATCCTTGAGTTGATTGAGTTGAAATAAATTTGACGAAACGACTTGAGGCTGTTGCTCCATTTCCATTACAGAAACTTCAGCGCTCATGCCTCTACTCTCACTATCACAAAAGGAAGTTATAGACGAATCCTTTCCTTCCTATCACTTCACTCAGGTGTGCCCCCTCCATGTTGATAGCTTTCCACGTTCCCTTAACTCTATCTATATCTTAACTTAGGTGCTAGCTCTTGCCTGGCGTCCTCTCCACCGCCTGTAACGGTGCATGGAGCTTTCGAAACCACCATAGGTACTCGCCCACGGAACGCACTCGAATTTTCATCAAGCCCATTCATTTCTAAATGGTCGCCACTTACAGACATTTCATTCACTAGTTCGTCAGTGTTTTACCACATTCTCACCCTATTAAGTTTTTTACGACTCCCGGCCTATCAGTTGCACCAACTACCTCTAGTTAAATTTCGGTTACTAGATAAATAAACTAGTACTACGACAACCTTCAGCCGACTTCACCGAGCTTCACACCTCATCCTTTTACACATTCGGATAACGCATGTCGGAGTATTAGAGTAGGCATTTCAAGGCGTTACCCTATCATTCTACCTATCGAGCTAAGAGTTCACGACTCTCTTCTGGTCAAATGACCTTTAGACGGCGTGCGTAACCTTTTCAGTCACGAACGTGTCGCACGGTGATTATGGCAAACAATTATGCTTGCTGCCGAGCGTTTTACAGCCTCCCGAAAAAGTTCGCGAGGATGTACAATACTAGAGTTTAAGCTACCAATAAAAATTGTTTTTTGGTATAAAATTTGGTTTTTGACATTTAAAAATAGTGCTACAAAATGCTCCTGTAATAAAGACGTCATATCCGCCATTAAATAGGCGGCAGCATCCCCTGGCGAACGTATAGTATAACGCTCAATATCTTGCTTGCGCGCAAGCCGCCTGCCAAGTTCAATAGCAGCTAATAATTGTACAGCTTTAACTGTGCCAATCCCCTTAATCGCTGTTAACTCCTCTAGCGTAATATGCTTTAGCGCATGTAATTGCTCTACCTGTTGCATAATATGATTGGCTAGCCCTACTGCCGAAAGCTCACGCGTGCCTGTACGTAGTAAAATTGCGAGTAACTCTGCATTTGACAAACTCTGTGCCCCTTGCTGTAACAAGCGCTCGCGTGGTCTGTCCTCCTCATGCATATCCTTTAAGACAATCATATCCATAACAAAACCTCCTTTCCATTAGCATAATTGAAAGGAGGTTGTTTGAAAATTGTTGCTCACTCTATGAAAATTTCGTTTTGCCTAGCATTTCACTTGTAAAATAAATTTATGATACATTTTGTGCTCTCAAATTATAACTTTGCGTAAATCCGCGAGTAAATATAATGAGCCTGTAACAATTGTGATACCTTCTCGCTCTTGCTTAAGAAAATCTGCCACATCAGTTAGCACTGCTTTATGTGTAGCTTGGCTCAACAGCATTACTTCCTGCGCATCAGCAGCTCGCTCATTAGCAAATGACACAAAATAAAACTGCTGACTAACTTGCTCCAACAAACGTAGCACTTCCTCTATTGCCTTATCTGCTAAAATGCCAACAATAAATGTCACTGGTGTTGCTGGATAATTTTTTTTAATGGTAGCTACAAGTTGTGTAGCGCTAGCAGCATTGTGTGCGCCATCAAAGAACACATTTGGCAATACTTGTTCAAAGCGTGCGGGTAGTGTTGTAGTAGCAATCGTACGGCGTGCTAACTCTTTATCCATTGGTACGCCTAGCTGTAAAAAAGCCGTTAAGGCTAAAGCCATATTATCTGCTTGATGTACGCCTTGTAAGGCACGCGTCATATTAGTTAGTGTAACTTGTGCAAAAGAATAACTAGTAGGTGTTACTTTAATTGCCTCACCTATTTGATAATATGGTACATCTTTAGCTAGGGCACGGAGCACTTGCTCTGCCTCTTTCGGGACACGCCCTACAATAGCAGGTGCATGTTTAATAATACCACCCTTTTGGTACGCAATTTGTGCAAGTGTTGTACCCAAAAATCGCGTGTGCTCAAGCGCAATACTCGTAATAATAGAAGCAACAGGCACAACAACATTTGTAGCATCCTCTAGACCACCAAGCCCCGCTTCGATTACCGCTACATCTACGCCTTGTTGCACAAAATAAAGGAGCGCTACAACGGTCAACAACTCAAATTCCGTTAATTGATTTGAAAAAGGCGTAAGCTGCTCAAATATAGTAGCCATCTCTGTAGGTGTAATAGCACGACCATTCAGTTGAATTTGGTCATGCACATCTAAAATAGCTGGTGACATAAAGGTACCTGTTGTTAAGCCATGCGCCTGACAGAGTGCTGCCGTATAAGCTACCGTTGACCCCTTACCATTTGTACCTGCTACATGGATCACACGCAATGCTTTATGAGGGTTGCCAAGTGCCGCGAGTACCTTGTTTATTGCAGTAAGCCCTGGCTCAATAATTTGTTTACTGCTCACATTATGACGTAATTGATACGTATAAAACCCTGGGATCATCGTACAATACCTACGCGATTCAATATAAATTTACGTACCTCTGCTACAAAGTATAAAGAACCCGTAACTACTAATAAGCGACCATCATTATGTTTAACAATGACATCTTGCCAGCGCGGCACTAACATTTTTTTAGGATGTGTACATAGCCCACTTAACGTCACCATAGGTACTGCGTTTGGCATTGCAATTTGTGTAAACATCATCGTTTGTGCCTGTGCCTCTAATAGCTGAATAGACGTTGCATAATCCTTATCCTGTAACGAAGCATATAACACATCAAATGGTGTATTAGGGTAAACACTACCTAATGTTTTTAATAAGGAAGCCACTCCCTCAACATTATGAGCACCATCCAAAATAATATCGTTAAACACTTCAAAACGCCCTGCCCAATTCACATGAGTCAGCGCAAATTTAGCTGTACTCTCATTAAAAACAAAATGCAACTCATGCGTTAGTAAGCGCATAGCTGTAATCGCTACTGCTGCATTGTAAGCTTGGTGTGTGCCTTGCATTGTTAACTCAATACCTTGCCACGTTACCTCACCTACATAATCAAAGTGTTGTGCGTTTTCTTGCTGTACAATCGCCTTGGCGTCAAAGTCTTGATATAGCGCATAGCACGGCGCATTATTACGCTCTGCGATTTGTGCAATAACGGCTAAAGCTTCTTTATTTTGCACACCTGTAACAACAGGGACATTTGGTTTTATGATGCCGCCTTTTTCCGCAGCGATTAGCGCATGTGTATCACCTAATAAATCGGTATGCTCTAATGAAATCGTTGTAATAATCGACAATAAAGGTGTTACCACATTCGTAGCGTCTAAACGTCCACCTAGTCCTGTTTCTAACAGCACAATTTTCGGTTTCATTTCGGCAAAATGGAGGAAGGCAATAATCGTCACTACCTCAAAGAAATTTGGGTACTCTCCCTCAAAGTGTTCGTTTATTAATGCATCTAGTGTATTCATATGACGTAAAAAAGCATCATCACTAATTTCTGCACCATCAACTACAATGCGCTCATTGACGCGTGTTAAATGAGGTGAGGTAAATACACCTACGCGTAAGCCACTCGCCTCACATAACGCACGGAGCATCGCAATGGTTGAACCTTTACCATTAGAACCCGCCACATGCACAACCTGTAACGATGCCTCAGGGTTACCAAGTAAGTGTAAAATACGACGCAGTTGCTCATGTGGCCTTGCATCCTTCACTTTACGTAAACTAAAAATTTTATCTGTACATTGCGCCATTGTTCTAAACATGATTTCCCTCCAAAATAGCAAACGGTGAGCATTACGCTCACCGCTTAACTTACATTGTTTTTAATTCTGCTAAACGTTTTTCAACAAGTGCGTGTTTTTCCTCATAGTCTACAAGTTTAGCACGCTCTGCCACTACTAATTGCTCTGGTGCTTTCGCCACGAAGCGTTCGTTCGACAATTTACCTGTTACAAGTTTAACTTCTTTTGCCCATTTTTCAAGCTCTTTTTCAAGACGAGCAATTTCCTCATCTACATTAATTAAGCCCACAAGCGGCATAAACAATTCTGCGCCTGATACAACAGCTGTCATCGCCTGACTTGGTGCTTCTAGGTTTTCGCCAATTGTTAGTGTTTCAGGATTACAGAATTTTTCTAAATACATGGCATTACGCTCAAGCATCGCCTTTGCATCTGCTTCTTTTACCGAAATAAATAGCGGCACTTTTTTGCTCATTGGTGTATTTACTTCTGCACGGATATTACGTACAGCACGAATAATTTCTGTTAACATCTTCATGTCCTCTGCATCCTGTGCAAAGTTAAAGTCTTCATTTACAGTTGGCCAAGCTGCCACTACGATTGATTCACCTTCGTGTGGTAAGTGTTGCCAAATTTCTTCTGTAATAAATGGCATGAATGGGTGTAACAAACGCATCGTTTGATCAAGCACATGTGCAAGTACTGAACGCGTTGTTTTCTTCGCCGCTTCGTCCTCACCATACAATGGAAGTTTTGCCATTTCGATATACCATGAACAGAAGTCATCCCAAATGAAGTTATATAGCTCGCGTCCTACCTCACCAAACTCATAACGGTCAGCTAGACTTGTTACGCGCTCAATTGTTTCATTAAGGCGTGTTAAAATCCATTTGTCAGCTACTGATTTTTCGCCTGTTAAATCAATTTCTTCATACGTTAGCCCGTCCATATTCATTAAAGCAAAGCGGCTTGCGTTCCAAATTTTATTCGCAAAGTTCCAAGTTGCTTCAACCTTCTCTGTCATATAACGTAAATCTTGACCAGGAGAAGAACCTGTTGCTAGGAAGTAGCGTAATGAGTCAGCACCATACTGTGCAATAACGTCCATTGGGTCAACACCATTACCAAGTGATTTACTCATTTTACGTCCCTCTGCATCACGCACAAGACCATGGATTAATACATCTTCAAATGGGCGCTCATTTGTAAAGTGTAATGATTGGAAAATCATACGTGATACCCAGAAGAAAATAATATCATAACCCGTTACTAATGTGCTGTTAGGGAAGTAGCGCTTAAAGTCTTCGCTCTCCTCATTTGGCCAGCCCATTGTAGAAAACGGCCATAATGCACTTGAGAACCATGTATCTAATACATCATCATCTTGCTCCCAGTTTTCTGCATCTTTCGGTGCTTCTGTACCTACATAAAGCTCGCCTGTTTCTTTGTGATACCAAGCTGGGATACGATGTCCCCACCATAATTGACGAGAAATACACCAGTCATGAACATTTTCCATCCAACGTGTAAATGTATTTTCAAAACGGTTTGGTACAAAGTTTACTTTTGACTCATCATTTTGTTGATTTTGTAGTGAAGCATCCGCAAGTGGTTGCATTTTAACGAACCATTGTTTTGATAAGTAAGGTTCAACTACTGCGCCTGAACGCTCTGAGTGACCTACTTGGTGAACATGCGGTACAATTTTAATTAATACGCCTTGCTCTTGTAAATCCTTAACGATTTGCTTGCGGCATTCAAAGCGGTCCATACCCGCATAAGGGCCTGCTAGGTCGTTCATTGTACCGTCTTCATTCATTACGATGATGCGCTCAAGGTCGTGGCGATTACCTACTTCATAGTCATTCGGGTCATGGGCTGGTGTCATTTTTACAACGCCTGTACCAAATTCCATATCTACATAATCATCCGCTACGATTGGCATTTCACGTCCAATAATTGGTAGGATTACTTTTTTACCTACAAGGTGTTTAAAACGCTCATCTTCAGGGTGCACCGCAACGCCTGAGTCACCTAGCATTGTTTCAGGACGTGTTGTTGCTACTTCTAATGTACCTGATCCATCTGCTAATGGGTATAGCATATGGTAAAATGCGCCTTCTACCTCTTCATGAATTACTTCGATATCCGATAGCGCTGTCTTTGCTGCTGGGTCCCAGTTAATAATACGCTCACCTTGATAGATTAAGCCCTCATTATATAATTTAACGAATACTTCATTTACCGCATCTGATAAACCTTCGTCTAATGTAAAACGCTCACGTGAGTAATCTAAGCCAAGACCAAGTTTACCCCATTGCTCGCGAATATGACCTGCATATTCTTCTTTCCAGTTCATTGTTTCTTCAAGGAATTTTTCACGGCCAAGGTCATAACGTGTTACGCCGTCTTCACGTAACTTTGCCTCTACCTTAGCTTGCGTTGCAATACCTGCATGGTCCATACCTGGTAGCCATAGTGCATCATAGCCTTGCATACGTTTCATACGCGTTAAAATATCTTGTAATGTTGTATCCCAAGCATGACCAATGTGTAACTTACCTGTTACGTTTGGTGGTGGGATTACAATTGAGTACGGCTCTTTTCCGCTTTCTGGTTGTGCCTCAAAAAAGCCACCCTTTACCCACCAGTCATAGCGCCCTTCTTCAATTGCGGTTGGTTCATACTTTGTTGGCATATTAATTTCTGTCATCTAAATTCCTCCCTTTTTTTACATACAAAAAACTCCTACGTCACAAAAAGGACGAAGGAGCTTTCGCGGTACCACCTTTATTCCAAGCCGAAGCTTAGCACTCAATACATAACGGCTTAGCTGCCGACATTTGCTACTGTTGTTCACAAATGTTGCTCCAAGGCTACCTTCAAAAGCGCTTTAGTAGAAACTTCTCAGCTACCGTTCCCTCTCTTGCCTACGCGTACTTTTTACTCTTCCTTATCATTGCATCGTTTATTTAACTTTCACATATTGTATCGCTAAGTAGTGATTTGTTCAAGTAGTTTATGCGTTTAATGCTTTAATCGCATTAGCTACACGGTCTGTTAACATTTGCGTTGCTTTTGGTACAACAGGTTTTAAAATAGGATTTAGCACAGCTGATGCTAATCCGCCTGCTTTTACATCTAAAAATCCTGTCATACGCGTGTTAGTATCGTCGATTTTTTCTGCTAGGAAATAACCATTACCTGCAAAATTATCTGTTAAACCTTTTAATTCAAATGTTACTTTATTTGGTGCTTGCCATTCTAAAATATCAATTTGTACTTCAGCAGATTTTTTAATGACACCTACACTGCCTTCAAATTTCCATGTTGATTGATTGTCAGTAATCATATTATGAGAGCGGTAGCCTGGTACAAGTTTTGCCCATTTCTCCATATCACTTACATAATCCCAAACGTTTTCGATTGCTACGGGTACTTCTACTACGTGTGTTCCTGTTGCCATGCGTAACCACTACTTTCTTTTTATAATGCTCTTATTATAACAGCAAACATTTGTTTTGTACGTGGCAAATTAGCGACAAGCAACAAAAAAGAGGTGCGCATTAACTGCGACACCTCAAACTTTTTTAATTATCGTGCTAACTTAGCAAATACTGTATTAAAAGCTTCTACTGTTTTTGCAATATGCGCTTCTGTATGTGCTGTTGATAGGAATAAGCCCTCAAATTGTGATGGTGGTAAGAAGATGCCCTCTTCCGCCATTAATTTAAAGTACTCCGCAAACAATTGTAAGTCCGCTGTTTTAGCTGTCTCAAAATTAATAACATCTTCATTAGTGAAGAAGAAACCAATCATTGAGCCTGCACGGTTAACGGTATGAGGGATGTTATACTTCGTTGCGGCTGCGCGGAAGCCTTCCTCTAATTGGTCACCTAGTTTTTTAAAGTAATCATAGCTTGTAGCATCAAGGCGTACTAATGTTTCGTAGCCTGCTGTCATCGCAAGCGGGTTACCTGATAGTGTACCTGCCTGGTAAATCGGACCTGCTGGTGCTACTTGCTCCATGATTTCCTTTGTACCCGCAAATGCACCTACTGGTAAGCCACCGCCAATTACTTTACCTAAACAAGTCATATCCGGTGCTACGCCAAAGTATTCTTGTGCACAACCATAATCTACACGGAAGCCTGTCATTACTTCGTCGAAAATTAATAATGAACCATTTGCTTTTGTTACCTCACGTAACCCCTCAAGGAAACCTGGTTGTGGTGGTACAACGCCCATATTACCTGCCACTGGCTCAACAATAATAGCTGCAATATCGTCGCCATGCACGCTAAATACTTCTTTTACTGCCGCTAAGTCATTATATGCTACTGTCACAGTGTTTTTAGCGATGTCTTTTGGTACACCAGGGCTGTCTGGTAAACCAAGTGTTGCAACACCTGAGCCTGCTTTAATTAATAATGAGTCACCATGACCATGGTAAGAACCTTCAAATTTTAAAATTTTGTCACGCTTCGTTACACCACGTGCAACACGTAATGCTGACATTGTTGCCTCTGTACCTGATGACACAAAACGAATCATTTCCATTGCTGGTAGACGGTCAAGTACAAGCTTAGCTAATTTATTTTCTGATAAGGTTGGGGCACCAAATGAAGAACCTGTTGTCGCTGTTTCGCCAATCGCACGCACCACATCAGGTTGTGTGTGACCTAAGATTAGCGGGCCCCATGATAATACGTAGTCAATATAATCATTACCATCAATATCTGTAATAACCGCACCTTTACCACTTGCCATAAAGATGGGATCCATGTTTACTGATTTGAAGGCACGCACTGGGCTGTTTACGCCACCTGGCATAAGGTCTACCGCTTCAGTGTATGCTTTTTTTGATAACTCATAAGAACGTGTCATTTATTTCTCCTCCAACCATTTTGCTGCATCTTTTGCATGATACGTAATAATTAAATCTGCACCTGCACGTTTAAAGCCAAGTAGTGTTTCGAGTACAACTGCACGCTCATCAATCCAACCATTTAAAGCGGCTGCTTTTACCATTGCGTACTCACCCGATACATTATAAGCCACTACAGGTAACACAAAGTTATTTTTCACATCACGAACAATATCTAAATACGCAAGACCTGGTTTAACAATTAAAAAATCTGCGCCTTCTTCAACGTCCGACGCTGCCTCACGCACAGCCTCTAAACGATTTGCTGGGTCCATTTGATAGGTTTTACGATCACCAAATTGCGGTGCACCATCAGCCGCATCACGGAAAGGGCCATAATAAGCAGAAGCATATTTTACAGCGTATGACATAATCGGAATATGAGCAAAGCCTGCTTCGTCTAAACCTTCACGAATAGCAATTACAAAGCCATCCATCATATTAGACGGTGCAATAATATCTGCGCCTGCTTGCGCTTGAGATACCGCTGTTTTAACAAGTAGCTCTAGTGATTCGTCATTTAAAATCGTTTCGCCTTCTACAACACCACAATGACCGTGGTCTGTATATTCGCATAGGCATGTATCTGCTACAACGAGTAACTCTGGGTGACGCGCTTTAGCAAAGCGTGTTGCCTCTTGGATAATCCCGTGCTCACAAAATGCTCCTGTACCCTCAGCATCTTTTTCATGCGGTAAACCAAATAAAATAATCGCCGGAATACCTAACGCTACAACTTCATCTAACTCAGCGCCAAAGTTATCCATAGAGTATTGAAATACACCTGGCATTGATGGCACTTCATTTTTAATGTTTTCGCCTTCTGCTACGAAGATCGGGTAAATAAAATCGTCTTTTGATAGGTGTGTTTCACGTACCATTGCACGCATATTTGTAGTTTGACGTAATCGTCTATGTCTTTGGAAATTCATTTCTGTTCCTCCAATTGTATAATTTCGTTTATAACTGCCTGCATCGTATATACTTGCGGTTGCACAGCTACTGTGACATTATGCTTTTGTAGTGCACTAGCTGTTACATGCCCAATAGCTGCTACACGAATGCTATCCCACCCTACTATAGGTGCAATATATGTATGAAAAACATCTACAGCAGAGGGGCTAGCAAAAATAACTGTCACATTTTTTGTTTGAATACAGGTAATAAAATCTTTAATAAAAGTAGTTTGAACAACAGTTTCGTATACTGTCCATTCATCTACACTATAAGGTAAGCCCTCTCGTATCGTTGGCTTAGCGTGGCTACCACGAATAAATAAGCAACGCGGCTTACCTGTTACGACACTAGGAAACTCCTTAATAAATACATCAGCACTGTAGATAGTTGGCATAAAGTCTACTATCATACCAAGCGCCTCAAGTGCTTGCTTTGTTTTTTCGCCTACGGCAGCAATATGCGTAGCTGTAAGCGTAGTTGCTTTTTGTGCAAAGCAATCTACAGCATTTTGGCTCGTAAAAATTAGCCAATCATAATGCCCTGACATATAACGCGCATCCTCCGCAGTAACACTTGCTGTTGTAATTAAAGGAAATAACTCCGCCTCACCACCATGCTGCACAATGCAGTCATGAATGGTTTGCGTTTTTTTGGTCCCTGTCAATGCTATAGTATGCCCTGCGAGAACCTTACTCGGCATCGCTCTCGGCCTTCACTTTTTGAATTAAATCATATGCACCTTGTGCTGTTAACATGCGCGCAACTTCTTTACCAACCGTTTCGGCATCTGTACCTGTAACTGTTTCTTTATAAAAAATCGAAGCATCTGGTGCTGCAACCATCCCTGTAAAGACAATCTCACCGTCTTTTGCCTGTGCAAAACCAGCGATTGGTACCTGACAACCGCCATCCATTGCTGCTAAGAAAGTACGCTCTGTCTCCGACTCGATTTTTGTTGCTTCGTCTGTCAGTTTTGCTAATGCTGCAAGTAACTCCTCATCATCCGCACGACATTCGATACCTAATGAACCTTGTGCTACTGCTGGGATGTAATCATCTACTGGTAAAAACTCCGTAACAACCTCATCACTCCAACCTAAACGTTTTAGGCCTGCAGCTGCTAAAATAATCGCATCATAGTCTTCTGTTTCAAGTTTATTTAAACGCGTATCTACGTTACCACGAATCCATTTGATTTCAAGGTCTGGGCGTAGTGTTAATAATTGTGCGCTACGACGCAATGAGCTTGTACCGACAACTGCACCCTTAGGTAAATCTGCAAACTTAACATGATTTGTTGAAATAAACGCATCACGTGGATCTTCACGTGGTGGTACACAGCCAATCACTAAGCCCTCTGGTAATACAGATGGCATATCCTTCATAGAGTGCACAGCAAAGTCGATTTCCTTATCAAATAATGCTTGCTCAATTTCTTTAACAAATAAGCCCTTACCGCCAACTTTTGAAAGTTGAACATCTAAAATCTTGTCACCCTTTGTCACAATCTCTTTGATTTCAAACTCAAATGGTGCACCTGAAGCTTTTAGCTCCTCAATAAACCACTTTGTCTGCGTTAATGCTAACTTACTTCGTCTTGAACCTACAATAATTTTTCTCAAAACAATCCAACCTTTCTTAATACCATAAATGGAACGTTGATAAGCTACTCACTAAAAAGAAATTAATCACAACAATAATATAAGCACCAATGAGTACCCATGCATATTTTGTGCTACTTAATTTCCCTTTGCGATTTGCATAAATAATAACACTATACATAAGGACAATCAAAAATGAAGCAATAATCTTTGGGTCAAATAACGGTACGCTAGCAATGCGTAGTATCGCCCACTCTAGCCCGAGTAATAAACTAATCAATAAAATGGGTACACCAATATATAAAGAAACGCTCATCCAATTCATCATTTGCTCTAGCGGCGGAAAGCGTTGCCAAAATATTGGTGTCGTACGCTTTTCCTTTAGCATTTTGTACATAAGTAAATACAGCACCGAAAACACAAAGCTGAGCGTAAAAATAGCATATGCCACAATAGCTGAAAATATATGAATGAATAGCATTTCTGAAATTAAATTATCATGTACCATGCTTGTCACACGTTTTGGCATAAACGTATGAATCGTAACAAAAACAAAGCCTAACGAATAGATGACAAGTACGGGTAAATCTACACGAACGATACAATGTAAAATAATCGATAAACTTACAAGCAACCACGAATAAAATAATATCCCCTCATACAAGGACAGTATTGGGAAGCGCTGCATTTCGATAATATATAACAGTAAATACAAACTTTGGAGCGCCCATACAATCGACACTAGCCAAAATGCAATACGACGTAAATGGGGGCGCTTTACAAAATAATCAACAAAATAAAACACGAGACTAATCGCATATATGACAATCATTAGCTCGTATAATCGAACCATTACTAAATCAGTCAACGTATACCCCTTCTTAACTATATAAATTTTCGCAAAAACAAAGGTGTTTCCGCATCTACATTTTACCATACAGATACGAAAACACCTCCTAACACTACTTAGAACGACAGCCCTAACGTTGGTACTTGTTGCTTCATTTGTGCTAATCGTTCTTTTTCGACTTGCTCCATTGCTTGCTTCTCTTCTTTTACAGCCTCTTCAAGATTAAAGATTTGTTGGAACAGACGTAGCTGCTCATTTGCTTTTTTCTCGTTGGCAATTTCTTTTACTTGTAAAATCGGATCTTTTAGTAATTGATTAATAATGGACTTCGTATGTTTATTTAAAATTTTACGCTCACGTTCTGTGAGTTCTGGCATTTTATTTTCGATACTTGCCATTGTTTGTTCTTGAATATGATTAGCCTTTTTACGTAGAGCTGAAATAACTGGCACTACACCTAAAGTAGCTAGCCAGTTTTCAAAATCTACTAGCTCTGACTCAATCATTACCTCAATTTGGCTAGCTGCACGCTCACGCTCTGCAAGATTAGCCTCTACAATGCCCTGCATATCATCAATATCATATAAAAAGACATTTTCAAGATCACCAACACGTGGGTCAATATCGCGTGGTACGGCAATGTCTACCATAAATAATGGTTTGCCCTTACGTAAACGTTCAACAAATTGCATTAATTCATAATCAATAACGTAATCCTTAGCACCCGTTGAGGTAATTAAAATATCAGCCTCAAGCATCGAGCACTGTAGCTCTTGCAATGATTTTGCTTGACCTTCAAACTTCTCTGCAAGCAGTTCGGCTTTTTCGAGGGTGCGGTTAATTACCGTAATCTTACCCACACCACTGCCTTGTAAATTTTGAATGGCAAGCTCACCCATTTTACCTGCACCTAAAATAGCTACATGCTTACGTTTTAATGAGCCGAAGATTTTTTTTGCTAACTCTACAGCAGCATAAGACACAGATACAGCGTTTTCTCCAATGGCTGTTTCTGTATGCGAGCGCTTAGCAAAAGTTACGGCTTGCTTAAACATATGATTAAATACCGTACCTGTTGTACCAATCGTTTGCGCATTTAAAAAGCTTGCACGCACTTGACCTAAAATTTGTGTTTCCCCTAAGACCATCGAGTCAATACCAGCCGTTACACGGAATAAATGCGTAAAAGCCGCTTCATTTTCGTGAATAAATAAATACGGCGCAAATGCGTCAATTGATAAATCAAACCAGTCTGCTAAAAACTGTTTAATATAGTGACGCCCTGTATGCAATTGATCCACGACCGCATAGATTTCTGTACGATTGCACGTCGACACAATAATGTTTTCTAAAATACTTTTTTGCTGTTGTAGCGCTTCCATTGCATTCGGTAACGTGCTTTCAATAAATGAAAGACGCTCGCGAATTTCAACAGGCGCTGTTTTGTAATTCAAGCCTACTACGATTGTATGCATGAACCTTCGCCACCTCACACCTTCTAAATTCATGAAACAATTATACCACAGTATCGCACACAATTCTCAACGGAAATGTGAACGCTATTATTCTATTATCCCACAACCATAGGGAATATAAAAACACCATGCTCACGTTAAGAGCATGGTGTTAGTATTATTGAACAGTTACATTTTTACGTGCAATGACATTGCCTGATTTATCAAGTGCCACAAACTCAACGTTACTATTTAATACGAGATTATCAAATTGAGCGATTGGCTGCGTTGTTGTATGCAATACATTACTACGATTACCAAGCGTAAATTGTAGTTCACCATGCGACGCATGATACTTTACAATGACTTTATCCACAAGGTTACACGTTGCATCTACTTGTGTTTGCATCGTCACACGTCCGTTGCGCACACGAACAGATGGGTTTCGTAATAAATTATTACTAATCGCACATGAATCATAAACACGGTTACATAGTACTGAGTTTAATAGCACCTGTGCATGGTTATGGAATTGATGACGGTTAAGCGCGTGGAAATAAGTACCACCTGTATCATTCGCAAGTTGCACTAATGTGCGGTCATTGAGTTGCTTACCTTCCCCCATACCAATCGTGTACACTTTGATACCTTGATCCTTAGCTTTTTTCGTAATTTGATTAATCATCGTCGCTGATGTTTTACCATCAGAAATAATAACGAGCGCTTTAGATGCTTGACGACTGTCTGTGTAGTGATTAAACACCACATCTGTTGCCTTTAATAAATTCGTACCGCCTTTATTCACTTCATTATCAAATAGACTATGCGTTAGAACATCTTTCGCCTTACCTTTTTTTATTACCTTACCTGTTGTATCTGCTCGAACAATAATATTGTTTTCTGCATCAAACTGCTTAATTAATTTACGTACATAGTGTGCACGTGAATTATCAGGGTCTACTGCTTGCATTGAGCCTGAGTAATCCACTACAAAACCAATCTCTGTTGCGCGGGTACAACTATTTGTCGCAAAACGCGGGTCTGTATAAATATCGACTTGTTGTGGACCTGTAATGTCTTTCAACATTTTGTCGTATTCTTTATCACCTTTGACGATTTCAACCGTTGCATTTGATTCCCCGTATACAATAGAGTCAAAGTATACGACTGCTGTACCTGGCTCACCTGAACCACCAAGAGCGCTTGAAGTATTAGTAATGAAGTGTCCTGTGCGCTCCTCACCATTAAACGTTACTTTTACCTCACCTTGATAATCTGTAATTACTTCACCGCCTGGCATATAAAGATTAACCATTACCTTTGTATAACGCTCAAACTCTTTTGGACGGTTAGCAATAATCTCACTTTCCTTCAAGGCATCTACACGTTTTTTATAAGCTTCTAGCTGACCCAGCTTTTTACCTTTTTCATAAGCTAAAAATACATCTTTTTCTTTTACGCCTAAGTTTTCGTAAATCGCCCAAATCGAATAAATACTATCATAATGCTCTAACGTTACCTTATCCTCTGCTGGTAAGTAGCCCATTAATTGCACAATTGCCGCGACAGCATTTATTTGCTCAGCTTGTGAGGCAATTACATCATCAATCCCTTGAATCGTATAAGTTGGTCGCAGTGGGTCTACTTGACTGTAGTGCACCTCCGCTGGGTAACGTACACCTTCATATACACGTTCATGTAACATGCGGTCAAATAACCATAAAGCAATTGGATAGTTTTCAAACTTTAGAATGGCATTTTCGTAACCCAATGCATCCTTTTCAGCATTTTCATTTTTACCATAATGAATATACTCGCGCTTCACTTCACCTAGCACATCTCTGAATTCTGCTAGCTGACCAATCTCAAATTTATAATCTTCAAAAATAGTATAAACATCAATTAAACCATCTTGGAAAAACTCTGGAGAAGTCTCGGTAATAATCGCTGGTGGTTTAACGTTTGTGTTATCATCCTCTGGTTGATCCGGATCCCATACGTCATATGTCACACGCATCTCTGCTTTTGGCACATAACGTAATGGCACTTCGATTTTTTTGCCGACAAAACAACTCATCGCTTTGTCGTTATTATTTACTAACTCAAAAGTAATCGTGTCACGCACAGATTTTGTAAGCTGTGGTGCTACGATTTCAGCGTAAATTGTATCGCCGTCTGTATAAACATTTCGCGTTACCTTACCTTCACCATCAACCGCATATGCACCAAATTTTGATTTCACTTGGAACTGGTGCGTTTTTTCTTCATTGATTTGTGAAAGGTCACATGTTTGCAATTTAATTTCTAACATTGTACGGTCTACACCGTTAGCAATTAACTCTTCCTTACTAATACGTACTTCTTGAACAAGCCCCTTACTGCTCTCAGAGCCAACAATATCATTGCCCTCTTGCTCATCAGGTGGTGGGAGCTCTGTTGTCGTATTGCCATCAAAGCCTGGTGGTAACGTAACTTTACTATCATCACGACCAACAGCAGCTAACTGTAACCCTTTTACTGCTAGACGCTCTGTTTGTTGACCGCGATATAAAAATACCGCTAGGTCACCTTTTGTTAACACTCGTTCTGGTTGGTAGTCTTTGTATGTCTTCTTACCTGTTACACCTGTTGTAACACCTTGTGTATATAAATACTGTACAGCATGTTTCTCCGTTAAATCATAACCACGAAATGCCGCAAAAATACGTGCAAAATCTCCGCGTGTTACGTCTGTTGCGTTACGTAAGCTTTTATTGACATAGCCTTTTAAAGGTAAGTTAAATTCGCCATAAAATAAGTAACGCATATCCGCTTCTTGCACTTGCTGATAATGCTCATCTGCACGCGATAATGTTTCGACTAGCGCGCCTTCCTTCACGGTAGCATTCGGCTCAAAGCGCCCTGCCCCATTCATAAAACCATTTTCTACTGCCCAGTTAATTGCTGGGTATTTACCACTGTTGGTAGGCACATCCGAAAACGTTGCAGCCTCTGCAACAAATGGCATAAATGACGTAATAAGTAGTACTAAAGTTAATACTACCGAAATAAACGTTTGCTTATTTTTCATCACATTACGCCCTCACTTTCTCTCTTATTGTGCAAAGATAATTTCGTCCACATAGCGTGATTTTAAATCATCCTCTAAATGAAGTAATAATCGGTCTAGCATACGCATAGCTTGTGCACGCGTTAGGTTTTTTCGTGGGATGAAGTTGTCTTCTGTACCATTCATTAACCCCAACTCCTTAGCTAAATAAACATTATTGCGATGTGATGCACCAATAGTTTGGTCATCCGCATATAGTTCGACTGCTTGCATATTTGCTTGCTTATTTTGCAAACCTAATGCACGAATCATAAAGCTTGCCGCATGCTCACGTGTTAACGCATTATTTGGCGAAAAGCTACATGGGTTAACTACACCAGGCTTATTTTTCGCAGGTGCTTTTTCAACAATTGGTGGCTGCGTAAAATCACATTTACCATTACCCGTCGTTAAGCCTTTTTGTACCGCTAATAAAATAGCGTCGTAGTTTTCATTTGAAGCAGGTAAGTCTTTAAAATAGCTAGGTGCATTTTTACTTGTTGATTTACCTTTAGCTTTTTCATCAGGCATATCAACACGTAGGTCAATTAATTTAGCTAATGCAGCTGTAAAATCAACGCGGGTAATATAGGCACTTGGTCTAAATGAACGAATACCTAAAATATTACTTGGGTAATCATTAATCACTTGCAAACCGTACATTTTCTTTGTAGCTGTGTAAGCTTCGTCATCTAAATTTTGAATATCGTTAAACTTAGCTACAGGTAAAGCGCTATTAGTTGGCGTATAGGTTTTATCTAGCGCCACCTCATCCGTCGTACCATCTGCTAGTTCATATTCATAAATCGAGCCCATTTCCTTATAACGCTCAATAACATAATAGTCATCATAAGATACACCAGAAGCCATATTTTCTTGCAGTTCTAAAATACTTGATTTTGTAACATTAACTTTATTGGTAACTGTCCACTCTTCCTCAACAGTGCCACCAACCTCACGCTCATAGTTATAATCACTAATTAAAGCCTCTGTTGCACCCCAAAAATTTTCATAACCTGCTCGACGCGTTTCAACGTTAACATTAATACGTTCAGGTGGTGCATTACGACCTACAGTACGGTTAAATACCTTGCGTGTAATCCCCTTGCCTGAGTAATAATCAGAGGCAGGACGTACATCAACAAAGCGTGCATCAGATGACTCATAGTCTAGTAAACTATATTTCACACCTTTAATCTCAGCTGTTTCCGTGTACTTTGTGATTTTTTCTTCCGCTGTTTTTTGCCCGATTTTATCATAACTTACAACGTCCGATTCATACGAAATTTTGCGAGTTAGTTTATCTTTATTACTTGGCCCTGTCAATGTTAATGAGACATCGCGCTTAGCTTTACCACTTTTATTAGTTTCTTTAATCGAAATCGCTTTGCCCTCACCCTTAAATAACACAGGTTCACCCGAAATAAAAACGACTTCTTCATATTGATAATTATCTTTCACGCCGCCGCTCATATCGAGCGTCTCTGCTTTAGCCATCGGTGAAAATACCAATGTGGCAGCAAGCGCTAGCGAGGTCATCGTTATTTTTTTCACGATTGCTTACGTCCTTTCCTTACAAAGAAAGACGTGTACCGCTACACGCCCTCCTTTTTTAATCAACTAATACTACAGCAACATCAAAGTTACCATCTGATAACACAACTACACGGTCATTCGCTTGGATTTGATCAGCTGCAATTACTTTACCACCTTTAAGAATAAGTGCGTCAGCAATCATCATGTTTTGTTTGCGTCCACTTTGTACAAAGCTTCCTGCTTGCCACTGTGCTACATCTTTTACATCAAGCTTGCCATTAGTCGGTGGTTGCATTACGCGCCCAACAGCTGTTACAGTGCTTAACTTTTGTGTTTGATCAAGTAATTGTACAGCTTGTACATGACCATTTTTTACATAAAAGTAGCCATACTCGCCTTCATAATTTACTAAATCCATTTCTGGCTTTAACATAATTTGCTTCCCTTGAAGGCTAGCTTTAGCTGTTGTTGTATTACTAAATGACAACACACCATCCTCAGCAAATGCCCAGCGATTATGTTCGTATTTCACTACATTTTTCATTTCTAGTAAATAATTATTTGCTACGTAGTCTAGTCGTCCAAAGTATAACTCGTGACCTGCAAAGTTAGCAGATGTAAAGCTATCATGCATAACTTGTGCTACTTGTACAAAATTATTACGTGTATGGCCATCTGTCACAGCATAAACTTGTCCTGCTACTGTTAGACCGGTCGGTTTAATTAAACGTCCATTACGCACTAAAATCGTACCATCATGGAAGTATGTTTTACCTACATTTGCTAGTTCCATAAATTTATAGCGCGTATCTACAGCTAGCATTGGCTCATAGTATGTACGTTCATTTGCTTCGCGTACAATCATTTGTTGAATGACTTCTTTACCAAATTGCTTCGTTGTTACATAGTAAATATCACTATTGATATATTTTTTTAGTGATGTTTTAGCAATTTTTTTATTCCCTACATAAATAGGTGTACGACTTTGAAAAGCTGCGGTTGTTTGCTTATCACTCACACGGAAACCAAACTCCCAATCTTCTAGCGGTTGTTCGTTACGTACAGTTAAACGGTTCATGGCACTATTTACAGAAGTAATCGTACCGCGGTAAACATTTTCAATTTGTGTGCCTGCTGATTGAATCATTACTTCTTTAACAAGCGATGTTGCTGGGTTAGCTAGTGTTAAACTAACAATGTCCCCTACATACATTTCACTAATATCAACCACACCACTATTTTTGCGGTAGAGGGTGCTACTATTAATATAATAGGTTTTCGTTGTCGAACGATTCACTTGAACTGTAATATGCATGCCTTTAGGGTCAATGCTTGTTAGTGAACCTGTAATTGTTGCCATACCGTCTTCAGCCTTAGCTGTAGTTGGTAAAGCAAGTGCAAGTGCCATCATAAGACCTGCAACCATTATCACAATTTTTTTCACCATTGCTCCTCCTTATGGTTTACGTTATATCGAAACATCAAAGTTATGTCCAGCTGTTGGGTGCGGTGCATCTAACATCTCTACTAATTTTGCTGTTTGTTGCTCCTGCATATCCATCGCTTGCTTAGTAACCGCAAGTGACACATCCTGCATAAGCTTTGCTTGACTCATATCCATCGCTACTGCTGCAATATCCATTGGTACACACCTCCTATACATTACTATCGTCCTTTTTCTCTCTCTATGAAGTTTTTCACATAGAAAAACATCATTCACATTACAACCGTAACATGAATGATGTTTTTTTTACATACGTTTTTTAATTTCTGCCCAGGCTTCTTCAATGCCTAGACTTTTTTCTGACGAAAATGTAATGATAGGATCGCCTTTGACCATATCTAATTTCTTTTTAATGATGGACTTGTGCTTGTCCCACTTACCCTTAGGTATTTTGTCAGCCTTTGTCGCAATAACGATACACGGAATATTATAGTGCTTTAAGAAATCATACATCATCATATCGTCTGCTGTTGGATTATGACGTAAATCTACAATTAGTACGACAGCACGTAATGGCTCTCGTGATGTAATATACTGCTCAATCATTTTACCCCAAGCTGCACGCTCTGACTTTGATACTTTGGCGTAACCATAGCCTGGCACATCAACGAAAAACAATTGTTCTTCGATTTTATAAAAATTAAGCGTTTGAGTTTTACCTGGCTTAGATGAGGTACGAGCCATACTCTTTCGGTTAATCATGCGATTAATAAAAGAGGACTTCCCAACATTTGAGCGCCCTGCTAAAGCAAACTCAGGAAAGCCGTCCTCTGGGTATTGCTCTGGCTTTACCGCACTAATTACCATCTCTACATTATGGATTTTGGTAATATCAAAATCCTTAGGTTGTTGTTCTTCGTTCATATTAAAATCCTCCGTCTAATGCTAAGTTTAAGACGTCGTCTGCTGACGAAACAAATTTAAACGTTAATTCGTTACGTACACTTTCTGGAATATCATCAACATCGCGCTCATTATCTTTCGGACAAATAATCGTTGTTAAGCCCGCTCGGTGAGCACTCAGTGATTTTTCTTTTAAGCCGCCAATCGCTAATACACGACCGCGTAGCGTAATCTCGCCTGTCATACCAATTTCTTTTTTGATGGCTTTATTTGTAATAGCTGAAGCAATCGCTGTTGCCATCGTAATACCTGCTGATGGACCATCCTTTGGTACAGCACCTTCTGGCACATGAATATGGATGTCATGCTTCTCAAAATAATCCGCCTCTACTTGCAATTTATCTGTACGTGAACGCACAAATGATAACGCCGCTTGTGCTGACTCTTTCATTACATCGCCAAGCTTACCTGTTAACTGCATCTTACCTTTACCTGGTGTAATATTCACCTCAATTTGAAGTGTATCGCCACCTACTGTTGTATATGCAAGCCCTGTTGCTACACCTACTTGGTCTTGTTCAGATGCTAAGCCGTGACGTACACGATGCTTACCTAATAGCTCAACGACCATCTTGCTGTTAATTGTCACACGTTTACGTTCTTCTGTAATAATCATTTTTGTTACTTTACGGCATACGGTTGCGATTTGTCGTTCAAGGCTACGCACACCAGCCTCACGCGTATAGTAACGTACAATATCCATCACAGCTTCTTCTTTAAAAACAATTTGAGATTTTGTTAATCCATGCTCCTCGCGTTGTTTAGGGATAAGGTGATTTGTTGCAATCGCTAATTTCTCCTGCTCCGTATAGCCAGAAATCGAAATAACCTCCATACGGTCAAGCAATGGTCCTGGAATTGTACTTAAATCATTAGCTGTAGCAATAAATAATACATTGGATAAGTCGTAAGGTTCTTCAATGTAATGATCGCTAAATGTATTATTTTGCTCTGGGTCAAGCACCTCAAGCATTGCTGCAGAAGGATCGCCTCGGAAATCATTTGACATTTTATCAATCTCATCTAATAAAAATAGCGGATTAATTGTACCTGCCTTTTTCATCCCTTGGATAATACGACCTGGCATCGCGCCCACATACGTACGTCGGTGACCACGAATTTCAGACTCGTCACGTACACCACCAAGCGATGCACGTACAAAAGTACGGTCTAAACTCTCAGCTACAGAACGTGCTAGTGATGTTTTACCAACACCTGGAGGGCCTACTAAACATAAAATAGGACCGCGTAAAGATTTTGTCATTTGACGTACAGCTAAGTACTCAATAATTCGTTCTTTGACTTTTTCTAAGCCGTCGTGGTCACGATTTAAAATCTCCTCAGCATGAGTAATTGACAAGCGGTCTTCTGTTGTCTTTGACCAAGGAATTGATACTAACCATTCCACATAATTACGAATAACGCCGCTTTCTGCACTAGCTGCCGGCAACTTTTCGTAGCGATTTAATTCTTTTAAAGCAACCTCTTTTGTACCTTCAGGCATACCTGCTTCTTCAATACGCTTTTTAAGCTCGGCCACTTCACCCGTTTTACCCTCGCTTGAGCCTAGCTCATCTTGGATGGCTTTGAGTTGCTCACGCAAGTAATACTCTTTTTGCGTTTTTTCTACTGCTTCTTTGACACGTGCGCTGATTTTCTTCTCAACAGCAATAACTTCAAGCTCATCATGCATCCTAATAATTAAATAATCTAAACGCTTTTTAACATTGGCAATTGCTAATACTTCTTGCTTATCCGCAATTTTAAGTGGCAAGTGTGTCATCATTAAGTCTGCTAGCTTACTTGCATCCTTTTCTTCTTCTACGAGTGCCACTGTTTCCGATGTAATTTTATTAGATGATTTGGCAAAGCGTGCAAAATAATCATTTGCAATACGCTGCAGTGCCGCTGTTTCAATATCTTCTTCAATTTCTGAAGCTAAAATGGTCACCGTTGCTTGTGTAAATTTACGCGCTTCTTCGTAATGTGTAAATGTAGCGCGATTAACACCTTCTACTAGCACACGAAGCGTACCATTTGGCAGCTTAATAAGTTGCTTAATATATGCGATGGTACCAACATCGTATAAATCCTTCTCTGTTGGGCTATCTACTTTAACATCTTTTTGTGTAACTAAAAAAATATGCTTATCTTGCTCCATTGCTTCCTCAAGCGCTGCAATCGAACGCTCACGACCTACATCAATGTGTAAGCGCATTTTTGGATAAACAAGTAAACCTCTAAGTGGTAAAATCGGCATCAATGTTGTTGTCATGCGGGTATCCACCTCCATCTAAACTACACCTTGCATTCCCCGCCTGCAAAGTGCAAATCACTTCTCATATCATACCATTTCATAAAAAAAAGAAAAGCTGACTTACGGAATTGTGCAGACGATGCACAAAACCGAAGTCAGCTCCTCGTTATGCTATTAGGCTGATGTTTTTTTATTATCTTCTTTTACTTCTTGACCATCAGCTAATAGTAATGTTGGCTTCACTTTTTCTGTAATCGTTTCTTCCGTTACGATACATTTTTTCACATCTTCACGTGATGGTAGCTCATACATTACATCTAGCATTGTCGCTTCAATAATTGAGCGTAAGCCACGTGCGCCTGTTTTACGTTCGATAGCTTCTTTAGAGATTGCTACTAGCGCTTCATCTGTAAATTCTAGCTCTACATCATCTAGCTCTAGCATTTTTTGGTATTGCTTAACTAACGCGTTTTTCGGCGCTGTTAAGATTTCTACAAGTGCTTCCTCATCAAGTTGCTCAAGACTTGCTAAAACTGGTAAACGACCAATAAACTCTGGAATTAAACCAAATTTTAATAAGTCTTCTGGAATTAATTTAGCCATTAATGACTCGTCTTCTACGATTGCCTTGTTTGGCTCTGCGCCGAAGCCGATTACTTTTTCGCCTTGACGACGTTTAATAATATCCTCGATACCATCAAACGCACCACCTACGATAAATAGGATGTTAGTTGTGTCAATTTGTAAAAAGTCTTGATGCGGGTGCTTACGTCCGCCTTGAGGTGGCACGCTAGCTGTTGTACCCTCTAAAATTTTAAGTAACGCTTGTTGAACACCTTCACCAGATACATCGCGTGTAATAGATGGGTTTTCAGACTTACGTGCTACTTTATCAATCTCATCAATATAAATAATTCCTTTTTCAGCGCGTTCAATATCATAATCCGCTGACTGGATTAATTTTAATAAAATATTTTCAACGTCTTCACCTACATAGCCAGCTTCTGTTAAAGAAGTTGCATCTGCAATAGCGAAAGGTACGTTTAAAATTCGTGCTAATGTTTGAGCAAGTAACGTTTTACCGCTACCTGTAGGTCCAATTAAAACAATGTTAGATTTAGATAGTTCTACATCATCGATTTTGCTGTTTGAATTAATACGCTTATAGTGGTTATAAACTGCTACAGCAAGGGCCTTTTTCGCACGGTCTTGTCCAATCACGTATTCATCTAAAATCGCTTGAATTTCTTTCGGACGAGGAACATCTTTAAAATCAATTTCTTCCTCTCCTCCTAATTCTTCTACAACGATTTCAGAGCACAACTCGATACATTCATCACAAATGTATACACCAGGTCCTGCAACTAATTTGCGAACCTGCTCTTGTGGCTTACCACAAAACGAGCAATTTAAGTTGTTATTTTCATCATTAAATTTGAACAATTAGTTTCACCCCTATTCAAGCAACAATCTTACAAGATTATTCCTTAGTTTTCAAATAAATCGCACACGTACTTACTTTTATTGAGAAAACAAGGTACGGCATGAGTATCCGTACCTTGTTTTAATGTGCTATTTTTTTATATTGAATTAGTTGATTTTAGCGTTGTCTACTAATAATTCAACTGTTTTCTTCATACGGATATCTTGTTTTAAGATATCTGTAGAACCACCTAAAGCTGTAGTGATTTGTTCAGTTGTCATGTTGAATTGTTTAGACATTTCTTCTAATTCTTTGTTGATGTCTTCGTCAGTAGCTTCGATTTTCTCAGCGTCTGCAATAGCTTCTAGTGTTAAGCGTACGCGGATACGATTGTCAGCTTCTTCTTTCATTTGACCACGTAGGTCTTCTTCTGTTTGACCAGAGAATTGTGTATATAACTCAAGGTTCATACCTTGTTGTTGTAAACGTTGGTCGAACTCGCGTACCATTTGGTCAACTTCAGTGTTGATCATGCCAGCTGGTACTTCGAAGTCAGCGTTAGCTGCTGCTTTTTCTACTAGCTCGTCGCGTAGTACTGCTTCAGCTTCAGCTTTTTTAGCTTCAGTTTTTTCTTCTGTCATTTTTGTGCGTAATTCGTCTGCAGAAGCAACTGTTTCGTCGATTTCTTTAGCGAACTCGTCATCTAATTCTGGAAGAACTTTAACTTTAACTTCTTTAACTGTTACTTTGAATGTAGCTTCTTTACCAGCTAATTCTTCAGCGTGGTATTCTGCTGGGAATGTAACAACTACATCTTTGTTGTCGCCAGTTTTAGCGCCAACTAGTTGCTCTTCAAAGCCAGGAATGAATGTGTTAGAACCGATTTCAAGTGCGTAGTCTTCGCCTTTACCGCCTTCAAATGCTTCTTCACCTACGAAACCTTCGAAGTCGATTACAGCAGTGTCGCCTTCAACGATTGCTTCGTCTTCTTTAACTTCCATTTCAGCGTGTTGAGCTAATTTAGCTTCGATGTCTGCAGTAATTTCTTCTTCAGTTACTTCAACTGATGGTTTTGTTACTTCAAGACCTTTGTACTCGCCTAATTTTGGTTCAGGTTTAACAACAACTTGTGCTGTAAATGTGAAATCTTGGCCTTTAGCGAAGTTTTCTGTACCATCGATTGATGGGTAGTCTACTGGCTCAATGCCTGCTTCATCTAATGCATTAGGGTAGCTTCGCTCATAAGAATTTCAAGAGCGTCTTGGTATAATGCTTCAGCGCCGAAGCGTTGTTCGAACATTACGCGAGGCATTTTACCTTTACGGAAGCCTGGTACGTTGATTTCTTTTACTACTTTTTTAAACGCTTGGTCTAATGAAGCGTTTACTTTTTCAGCTGGTACTGTAACTGTTAATGTTCCTAAGTTAGTACCTTCTTGTTTTTCCCATTTAATTGACATATATGTTACCTCCAAAAATATAATTCACTGTTAGCCAGTCTACATGTCTTGCCGTTCTTTGACAACCATTTCAGTATATCACAGTTCAACACAGTTTCAACTTTTTTCACACATCATAAAGCATTGAGATTTCTTCAAGTTGATGTAAGTATTGCTGTACTTCTACATCAACCTCCTGCACTTTACCAAATAACTCTTCAATGAACTGCTTATAGCCAATTGCTATATCATCCTCGGCAAAAGGCTGCCATTCTAGTGGATAGGTCATAATAGCATGCTTTACAAGCAGTTGATTTGCCATTTCGAGCGCTGTTGGATCCTGCATTAAGACCTCTTCAAGATACGATGCAATGTATTTATATTGCGGCATTTGTGTAGGTAATTGCAAATCATTTGTATGCACCGTACATTGTTGACCTAATTTTTCGAGCGTTACAGTTGCCGTTAACTTTTGCTCTACAAGTAATAATAACGCTAAACTTTGCACCATAGGATGTGCCTTTGGATGCTCAATAATAGCCACAATAAAATCTTGTTGCTTAGCAATAGCAACATTTTGCCATTCGTATAATTGCGCTATTTGCGCGGGCACTTCACGCTCGAAAAACACATCAATAGTTGGAGAGAGCGTTGTATCTTGCTGTGCAATCTTAGCATTTAAGCTATGCAAGTGTTGAAAGCGATCATACCTTTCCTTTGGTACAGCTCTATCATCAATCAATGTAGTAATAAATTTTTCTACTTGTTGATAATTTTTCAGTTGCATACTGACCTTAATATATAGCTCTACTACGTCCCAATATTCGTCAGTAGGGCTTTCCATTAAGGTTTCACAAATAGCTTTGGCTTCTTGATAACGCTTTACCTCACTTAAGGCAAACGCATAAACAAACGTCTCTTGCGCCTTTAGCTCTTGGTGCTGCACGACTTGATCAAATAATTTTGCCGCTTTATCCCACTCATAGTTTTCCAGATAATCATATGCACGATATATCATGCCAGGAAAGGCAATGACTTTTTTTTGTTGTTTCAAAGCTACACCCTCTTTATATATCCATTGCCTCAGCTAGTAGGCGTTGCCCCTCTAAGCGTGATGCCTTGGTTGGATAAAACGTTAATGTTAACACCTCATCTACATGTGCGGCAAGTGCTAAGCCTTTAATACGAGTAGCTACTTGTTCAGCACTACCTACAAGGATACTGCCCTCCATTTGTGCTAAGGTAAGTTGCTCGGCTGCTGTAAATTCATAATGCTCCGCTTCATCTAATGTTGGTAAGGCTACACGGCTTTCTCCCATAAATACGCGTGCCCAATACATTTGTGCAGGCTTTGCTAAACGCTTAGCTTCCTGCTCAGTCGCAGCGACTACCACGCCAATAGACACAATTGCATGTGGTTTGTCATTCCACATAGAAGGTACAAAGCGCTCATTATAATGCTTAAGTGTTGGCACTGCAATTTTGGGCGCCATATGTGCTGCAAAGACAAAGGATAGCCCACGCTCTGCCGCATAATTTACACCACCATTGCTTGAACCTAGCATATAAATCGCTGGCACATCTTCAGATGGTGAAAATTGAATACGAGCAAATGGTGCATTATCCGGAAAATCACGTTTAAAATAATGCAATAACTCATCTAGATGTTCAGGGAAATCATAACGATAAACCGCTTCCCTTGTACGGCGTAACGCAAGTGCTGTTAACCCATCCGTACCAGGTGCACGTCCTAAACCTAAATCAATTCGTCCCTTATGTATAGCAGCTAATAGGGCAAAGTCTTCTGCAACACGTAACGGGCTATGATTAGGCAACATAACACCACCCGCTCCTAAGCGTAGCTTTGTTGTGTTTGCACCTACATGTGTGATTAACAGCGCTGGTGAAGGGCATACTAGATTATGTGTATTATGATGTTCAGTAAACCAATAACGTGTATAACCTAGCTCTTCTGCCTGCTTAGCAAAGTCCACCGTATTTTCAATTGTTGTTGCTACTGAGTCACCTTGGTACATAACAACCATATCAAGGATAGAAAGTTGTAATTTCATTTTATTTCACTCCATTCCGCTTTTGTTGTTAGTCATTTCGTGGCATAATGACTTAAGTATAACATGTACTGCTTTTAAGGAGGAATTATGATTTTACGACAAGATTTACAACATATTACCAAATTATCCGTACCACAAACACAAGACTATCTAGCAGAGCACCCTGATTTTTTATTAGCTCTTGTCAATGAGTTAGGCAATCCTGACCCTAGTATTCGCGATGAGCTAGTCTATCAGCTATTTACTACTTGGCTTACTACCAACACGCTCTCTGCCTCACAGCTTCATGACATAACGACAGCCCTGCGTGCAACACTAGCTACACGTGACAATGAGGACAGTGTATTTGCTCGGGCTTATGCAGCACTACTGTTAGCAGACTTACTTGGCCTTGACGCAAAACAACCATTTTTACAAGACAAATGCGCCAAGCAAACGATTTTACATATCGCTTCTTTTTTAATGTATGAAACGGATACGCGTAATTTTATAGCGGATAAAGGTTGGGCCAACGCCATTCCTTTTGGTGCAGATGCTACCTTAGCTGCTATTCATCATCCACAATTTGATGTGCGGGCAACGCCACAAATTTTACATGGCATTAAACATAGCGTAAAGCTAGATATCGTATTCACACAAGATGAGGATGAGCGCTTTGCAGCAATTATAGAAGCACTCGCACTAAAAGATACACCTGAACCACTATTGATTGAATGGACTACGCAACTCTTCGAACAACTTAATATGAGTTTAATGAGCCAAGGTTATAGTGAACGCTTCTTTAAACAGCGTACTAATACACTGCAACTAGCTAAAACATTGTACTTTTATTTAAAAGTTCGTCGTGTAACCCCTCAGCTTCAAGAAACACTTTACCAATTCATTACCCAATGGCATCGCTTAAATGCATAAAAAAAGAAGGAGCTCGGTTGCTCCTTCTTTTTTAATATGCTGTTAATTTAGGTTCATTAGCAACAAGTCGTACACCCTTAGTTAACGTATCACCCACAGGACAATGTGTTTCAACGAATGCTAAAAAGCGCTGTACTTTTTCTTGTGGTTCATTTGTTATTAGATGCACCGTATACCGAATTTCTGTAAAACCTGGTCGCACATCCCCTTTATCCAAAAAGCCATCTAAATCAAGGTCTCCCTCAACTTCAACATAAAGCTCATCATATGCCACCTCAAACTTCTTTGCATATACCTGTGCCGCAATCGTTTGACATGCACCAAGGGAAGCTAGCACTAGCTCTACTGGATTCATTCCAACATCTGTGCCTCCGAGTTCCTTTGGTTCATCAATTTTGATGACATGTTGTCTCGCCTGTGCCTCTACTACCATTTGCTTTTGTAATGTAGTCTTTGCTTTAAACACACTTACTACCATCTCAATCACTCCATCCCCATTTTGTTATGCTTTATCCGATATACCTGCTGATGTAAATGTAGGCAACTCACTTAACGCTGCAATTGCTGCCTTTACAATCGGAAATGCTACAGCTGCGCCTGTACCTTCACCTAAACGCATGCCTAATTGTACAATCGGCTTTTTGCCTAGCATTTCAAGTGCTACAATATGCCCTGGCTCTGCTGATTGATGTCCTGCTAGCATATAGTTTTTTGTGCCTGGCGCTAATCGCTCAGCAACTACTGCTGCTACCGTCGAAATAAAACCATCTACTAAAATTGGTGTACGCTTGCTCGCAGCAGCAATCATTGCTCCTGCCATACCTGCAATATCAAAGCCACCTACTTGTTGTAGAAGTACTAGTACATCATCAGCTGTTGCGCCACGACGCTCAATAGCTTCTCGCAATGTACAGCGCTTCTTCTCTACTTGCTCATCTACTAATCCAGAGCCTGGCCCTGCTACTTCGCTAATATCTTTACCACTTAAAACTGCCATCATTGCACTGCTTGGGGAAGTATTGCCTATACCTAGCTCACCTAAGATTAAACAATCTACACCTGTTTCAAGTAACTTCGTTGCCTCTTCAAAGCCAACTGCTAATGCTTGCAGTGCTTCTTCTTCTGTCATCGCATTTTCATTATAAAAATTACGTGTACCTTGTGCACGTACTTTACGATTGATTAATCCTTCTTCATTTAGCTCTGCATTAATACCTAAATCCACAATACGTAGTTCTGCTCCAATCAAACGACAAAAAATACTCATCGTTGCTTGCTCGCGTAAAAAGCTTGCCGCCATTTGTACGGTTACTGCACTTGGATAAGGCGAAACACCTTGTGCTGTAATACCATGGTCTGAAGCAAAAACAATAGCACCTGGACGACTTACTGTTGGTAATTTTTTGCTTGTCATTCTCCCTAATTCAATTGCGATTTCCTCAAGACGACCTAAGCTACCACGAGGCTTTGTTAATGAATCTAAATAATCCGCTACTTGTTGTCCCACCTCATTATCTAAGGGTGAAATTGTCACTGTTTGTAAAAAATGTTTTTCCATAAAAGCATGCTCCTTTATCTAACTAATCAAACTTCTTTAGTATAACAAAAAAAGACCACCTACGAGGTAGATAGTCTTAAAAATGTACGCCAACAAGTTTACCTATTAATAAAAATGTAAAGCACCATATTACAGCTCCTGTTGTAGCAAATAATATATACTTCATTTTGTTCATACCACTTGTACCTGCAATATAGCTAGTAATATGACGAAATCCTGGAATAAAATAAGCAATATTAATCGTCCACATACCGTAGCGATTAAACCAAGACTCAACCTTATGAATACATTTCGGTGTAAGCTTTAGCCATTTTCCGTATTTTAATAAAAAAGGCTGTCCAATTTTGCTACCAATTGTATAACTAACAAACATACCTGTTACCGAACCACAAATACTAACCATTAAAGTAAGTGGGTAATTCATTACATGTGTTGATGTTAAATAACCTACAAACGTCATAAGCACTTCGTCAGGCACAGGTAACCCAATGATGCCTAGTGCAAGAATGCCATACAACGCAAAATAACCATAATTGATAATGAGCGACTCAACTGTTGCCATGACGCTATCCCCCTGTCGCATTACAGTATAATAATCTAACATACTCTACTATTCCCGCACAAGAAAAAAGTAGCCACAAAAGTGACTACTTAATACCTGTATAGAAAATAATAATAATAGCAACTGGTGATACAAAGCGAATCAGCGTTAGCCATACATAATACATTATTGGCGATGTATTAAGTTCTTCCTTCGATATTTTTGTGCTGTAATAATAACCAGCAAAGATCGAAATAAACAATGCACCTAGCGGCATACCAATATTATTTGTCAGAAAATCCACCGCATCAAAAATTGAACGTCCAAAGATTGAAATATTTGATAGTACACCAAATGATAATGCGCTTGGGATACCGATTACAAAGATTAATGTACCTACTAACCAAGAAGTACGCACACGTTTTTTACGATTTTCACCCACTGCTACAGACACAACCATTTCTAATAAAGAAATTGAAGATGTAATTGTCGCAAATAATAATAAAATAAAGAAGATTAATAAAAATACGCCGCCAAATGGAACCTGCTCAAACACCGCTGGTAAGATTACAAAGACTAACCCTGGCCCTTGGTCTGGCTTAAAGCCTAATGCAAATACGGCTGGGAAAATTACCAGTCCCGCTAAAATCGAAATAAAAATATTCATTAATGCTACATTAATACCTGTACCACCAATATTTTCTGTTTTACCTAAATAGGAAGCATACGTAATCATAATCGAAATACCTACACTTAATGTAAAGAAGGCCTGACCTAATGCAAGTAGTAATGTTTCACCCGTAAATAATGACCAGTCAGGTACAAACATAAAGCGTACGCCCTCCATTGCACCATCAAGCGTTAGTGAACGTACAACTAGCACAAGGAAGAAAACAAATAATAATGGCATCATAATTTTACTTGCCTTTTCGATACCACTCTTAATACCTGCCTGAACAATGAGAATTGTCAGTAAAATGAACGCACCTTGCGCAACGACAACCTCGATTGGGTTCTCAATAACTTTTGTAAAAAGCTCTGCATACGTTGCACCCTCTGCTGGTTTGACTGCAAACATTGCTGCACGTACTAAATAGCTTAAAATCCAACCACCTACTACACTGTAAAATGATAAGATTAGCGCTGAAATTACCATACCTAGGTAGCCAACTAAATACCACGGCTTACCCGGTGCTTGCGCTTTAAAAGATGTTACCGCATCTGCTTGACCACGGCGACCAATCATAAACTCTGCAATAAGTACAGGTAAACTAATTAAGAAAATACATAAAATAAATAGCAAAATAAATACGCTACCGCCGTTACTGCCCGCCATATACGGGAACTTCCAAATAGCGCCTAAACCAACTGCACTACCTGCCGCAGCTAACATAAAGCCTATCTTGGTGGAAAATTGATCTCTAGATGACAAAATCCTCTACTCCTTCTTAAAAACATATTTGTACATTATCGCTTTGTTTACACGAGAAAACAACCCTAAATGCAGGATTTAAGCGAATTTACCGTTAATTGTCTGAATTTTGACACTAAAAATGAAATATCTGCTTGTTTGACAAAAATTTTACGCTTCGTTATAATTGCCCTAACTTTTACAAGAAACGGGGTGTCGGGTGGACAATGATTAACTAATCTATGGCTTTTAATCGGAAACGAATATTTTTCCGCTTTCACTACCATAGGATTAGTCTGTTCATTTTCCATTCGCACATTATATATGTGTGCTTTTTAGGCATGACTAATCCTTCTAAACTACTGTTTAGGAGGATTTTTTGTTTTCCTAAACATCAAAGGAGCACGAGTTTATGCAGATTACTGTAAAAAATCAATTATTTTCATCAGCCACTTTAACAATCGAAACAGGTGCCATCATTGGCATTACAGGGCGTAATGGCGCGGGTAAATCCACACTGTTGCACCTAATTCATGAGCAAGTTGCAAGTACTCTTGTAGCACAAGATAGCGAAAAACTCGCTGTCGACTTCACTACTAATGTTAGCGCAGCGCTTAGCAATTGGCAGCTACCTAAACGTAGCTATGACACTTTAAGCGGTGGCGAACGAGTAAAGATGCGCCTTGCTCAAGCCTTTGCCTCTCAGCAATCTTTATTGCTACTTGATGAGCCTACCAATCATTTAGATAGCGCGAGTGTCGCGCAATTAATCGCACAAATTAAGGCGAGCAAACAAACTTTTATTATTGTGTCCCATGACCGTTACTTTTTAGATAGCGTTGTGGACACGATTTGGGCCATTGATCACAGCACAATTACAACGGTCGATGGCGATTATAGTCATTATACGGCGTGGCGCGAAAACCAGCGTGCGCTTCAAGCACAGCACTATGCTACACAGCAAAAACAAATTGCACGCGTGGAACAACAACTTAGTGAACTTGATGATTGGTCAGCTAACATGCATAAAGAATCCACTGCTAAGCACCATCCAAAAGCAATGGGGGCAAAGGAATACTACCGTGCTATCGCTAAACGCGCGGATAAACAAGTGAAATCTAAACGTAAAAAGCTAGAGCGCTACTTAGCAGTTAATCGCGTTGAAGCTGTTAAAAAGGACACACCAATTCACTTCGCACTCAATACTGCTAAGCCAATTGGTAAACGCATTGTTGCGCTAGAAGACTTTTCCTTAGACTGTTTACAACACTGCCATTTAGTTGTGACACGCGGCGAAAAATTACACATTAAAGGAGCAAATGGTGCAGGTAAATCAACGTTACTCCGCGCAATTTATCAACACGCACCTGGTATTTTTGTATCTGAAGCGGCGTCTATTGGGTACTTGTCACAATCTGTTTATGATTTACCTTTGGACTTGACGCTCGCACACTATTTTAATTATGACAACAGCGAACAAGAAGGGCTTATCCGTACACAACTTGCTCTCCTTGGCTTTACTACAAACCACTGGCACACAATGATTGGTGATTTGAGTATGGGTGAACGTATTAAAGTAAAAATTGCTGCTTTTATTTTTGAGGAGCGCGACGTACTATTACTAGATGAGCCTACTAATCACCTTGATTTGCCATCATGTGAACAACTCGAAGCAACTTTAGCAAACTACGAGGGCACGATTATTTTTGTATCCCACGACCGCTATTTCAGTGAAAAAATCGCAACACGTCAAGTCACTATTGAGCAGGGCACGATTCATTTACCTAAAACAGCACCTACTGATGATATACTAGCACTCGAAACTGAGCGTCAGGCCGTACTAGGTAAACTAAGTTTTGCTAAACCTTCAAGTGACGAATACCATAAGCTAGATGAACAGTTTACTAATTTAACTACACGTATTAATGCGCTTAAATAATTTCCGCCTACAATAGACATTAAAATGATAGCTGTCACAATTTATTCGCAAATAAAAATAAAACAGCAATAACAATTGCGTAATAGCAACAGTTATTGCATAATAAATAAATGAATATTTTTTAGGAGTTGTTTTATAATGTCTACACTGAGCGTACAGTCTTATTTATCAACACGCAAAGAACAATTAAAAAACCATGGTCGCTTACTTATTAAATGCCAGGACCAGCCAGGGATTGTTTCAGAGCTTTCGAGCTTCTTACACAATCACAATGCTAATATTACAGAATCTAACCAATACTCAAGCAATCCTGAGGGCGGCATGTTTTATATCCGCATCGAGTATTTCGCTGAAGACCTACCATTAAAAGCACGTTTTATGGAAGAAGAATTTAAAAAAATCGCTGCAGCCTACTCAATGGAGTACCGCTTCGCTTACGGCAACGAGCTAAAGCGCGCAGCCATCTATGTATCAAAAGAGTTGTACTGCTTAAATGAATTATTATGGGAATGGCAAAATGGCGAGCTACCAATGGATGTAGCTGTTGTCATTAGTAACCATGAGGATGCACGCGATATGGTAGAAGCATTAGGCATCCCATTCCATTACATTCCAGCAAATAAAGATATCCGTGCACAAGTCGAGGCAGAGCAAATCCGCTTAATGCATGCGTATAATATTGATTTATTAGTACTTGCACGTTACATGCAAATTTTAACACCTAATTTCATTGATCATTTCGAAGATCGTATCATTAATATCCACCACTCCTTTTTACCAGCCTTCATTGGTGCACGTCCTTATGAACGTGCCTTTGAGCGTGGGGTAAAATTAATTGGCGCTACATCACATTATGTTACAAACGACTTAGACGAAGGTCCAATCATTGAACAAGATATTGAGCGCGTTGACCACCGTGAAGACGTAGTATCCCTGAAAAAAATTGGTCGCCAAATTGAGCGTCGTGTTTTGGCACGTGCTGTTAAATGGCATTTAGAAGACCGTATTATTGTACAAGGCAATAAAACTGTCGTCTTTCATTAATATATAAAGCGCCCCAAACTAGCGGGCGCTTTTTTCTTTTGTTACAATAAACTAATCTTACATGCGAAAGGGGGAATTCAGGTGAGCGCTCTAGAAAAAATTAAGCTCGTGAAGCCACCATTTCCCAAGTGTCGATGTTTTTCTTTCACCCACTAAGTAATTAGGAGGATTTTCATTTGAAGAAAAACATCGGACAACCTAGCCTGTGGTTACTTATTGCTTTAATTGCATTGCCACAGATTAGCGAAACTATTTTTAGCCCTGCTTTACCTGCAATTGCTGCACACTTTACAACAACTATGGCAAGCGCACAGCTTACCATTAGCATATATTTTTTAGCCTTTGCACTTGGTGTGTTCTTTTTTGGTAGGCTATCTGATAAAATCGGTCGCCGTACTGCTATGCTCTATGGATTGGCTCTTTATGTCTTAGGCTCTATTGGCTGTTTATTTGCCCCTAACCTACTTGCATTACTTACTGCACGCTTCATTCAAGCTTTTGGTATTAGTGTTGGCTCTGTCATTACACAAACTATTTTACGCGAAAGCTTACATGGTACAGCACGTCATCAAGCATTTGCTATGATTTCGGCAGCGCTTGCTTTTACACCTGCCATCGGTCCACTCATTGGCGGCTTTACAGTACAATACGCTGGTCTACACATGGTGTTTATCGTACTTATTGTGGTTGGTGCTAGCTTATTTGGCTACACATTTATCAAATTACCAGAAACTTCCGAACCTAGCTTTACTCCACTGCGACCTATCGTTATGCGTATGTTACGCAACCCTAATGTATGGTGCTACGGTTTTATGATTGGTGCGATTAACGGCATATTATTTAGTTACTATGCAGAAGCGCCTTTTATTTATACTGAGTTATTTGCTTTAAGTAGTGCTCGCTATGGTTTTTTAGGTATGGTAGTAGCACTTGCTTCATTAACAGGGGCGCTTTGTGCTAAACGCTTAGTAAAGCATATGATGCCTAACCGCTTAATTTTACTTGGTAGTAGTATTACATTGCTTGGCGCTTGTAGTGCACTGCTCACCTCAGAAATCATCGGCTTCACTGCATCTATGTTTATTGTATTATTTGGTACAGCATTAGCACTACCTAGTTGTCTGAGCCTTGCACTCGTGGATTTCCCTGATGTTGTAGGTTCTGCTAGTGCCATACTTAGTTTGGGCTACTATGCACTTGTTAGCGCACTTACTTTTAGTATGAGCATCTTGCATGATGGTACGTTATACGCTTTACCGTTTTATATTATAGGTACGAGTGTAGCGATGTTACTAATTAGCTTAAAGCTACAAAAATAGTAAAAGAGAAGCTGCATGCCGCAGCTTCTCTTTATTTTTCGCTATTTTTTGTAGTTTTTGGTGTAGGGCTCAAAAAATCCTGTAACGCTTTTTTGTTAGCTTCTAAATCAATTTCTAATACTTGACCTGCCGCTTCATAATAACCATCTGTATACGTATCATCTAGCGGGATACGTAAGGTTTCGACATCACCAAAATTATTAAGCGCAAGACCCGTACCCATACCAAGCATCGTTTTCATATCAACATTAGTTGCGACATACGCATCTAATGTACCTAAAATTTTAGGTAGGCTCGCTACAGTGTTAACACTTACCGCCTGATCCTTAATTTTAGAAATTACTTCTTGCTGACGTGCTACGCGACCAAAATCACTCATTGCGTCATGGCGGAAGCGTACATATCCAAGCACCTCATTGCCATGAAGCGTCTGCTTCCCTGGCTCAAGCACCATACCAATACCATGTGACATTTCGTATGGAATATCGACATCAATACCATTAGGTGCTAATAAATCAACAACTTGTGGAAATGCTTTAAAATCAACAATAGCATAATAGTTAATTGGCACATCGAAATTTTCTTCAACTGTTTTGCGGACTAAATCTGGTCCACCAAGCGCATACGCTGCATTCATTTTATAATAGCCGTACTCTGGTACATTAATATACGTATCACGCATAATTGAAGCGATTTTCAATGTTTTTTGTTTACTATTGTATTGCCCAATCATTAATGTATCTGATAGCTCATGATCATCACGTGCATCGCTACCAATCATCAACACATTAATAACACCCTCTAACGGCTTTGTTCCGTCAAATGCAATGTCATTTTCATCAAGCGGATCAATATGCTCTTTTTGATCCTCAAATGCCTTACTATAAGTATGCTTGAAATACATTACTCCTGCAATTGCACCGATTAACAATAGCGCAATTATAGCTAAAATGGCTTTTTTCATTATCTGACCTCTCGTCACTCTAAAATTATATAACGCTACATTAGACGTAACTACCATACATAAAGTTGCATCTATATGCCTTCATTAATTTACGCTTATTTTTTGTAATCGTCAATCGTTACTATCCTTTTCCTTGAATTAGCTCGCTTAAACCTAAATAAAAACGATGTATCAGTCCATATATTGCAAAAAGCTTGCTAAGGTATTTGTGATAAAAGCATCTTTTCGATAAATAAAAACCGTCGTGTTAGAAGCGTATTGTTGTGGTAGCTCATGACAGTATACTTTATCTTGTTCCATCATCCGTGTAACGGTTTCCTTAGGCACTACTGTAATTCCTAACCCTAATGCCACACTTTGTAAAATTGTTTCGATAATATTAAACTCCATAATGCGCTTAGGCTCAATACCTTCTTCCTTTAACCACAGCGCCAAACGCGCACGGTACCCACACCCTTCATTAGAGACAAGTATCGGCATTTTAGCAACACTAGCAATATCAAAACTTGGCGATGATGATACAAGCACCAACTCCTCCTCTGCAATTAACTGCTGAGCTAACAATGCGTGTTTTACAGGTCCTGATACAAATGCGCCATCTAACTCGTGCTCTACTACCTTTTTAATCAAAGCCTCTGTAACATCAGCCTGTAAAGATACATCTACGTTCGGGTATTTTTCGTAATAACCTGCCAATATTGTTGGTAACTTACTTACGATTTCTACTGTACCTAATTTCAATGTACCTGAAGGTGTGTCACTGTCTAAAAATAAGTGCTTTAACTCTGCGACGTCACGTAAAATCACATTTACATACTCTAACATCTTGCGCCCTTCTGTGTTTAATGCCATGCCTCGTTGGTGACGATAAAATAATGGGGTTTCAAACTTTTCTTCCAATTGCTTAATATGCATTGTCACATTGGACTGCACATAATTTAGCTCACGCGCCGCAGCACTCACACTACCTAAGCGGGCCACAGTCTGAAAAATCGTTAAGCTACGTAAATCCATACTATCAACTCCTAGCTATCAATATAACTGATGCTTAGTATCTCTTTCAATCATTTTACGAGATACATTGTATTGCCTATACTAAGTCATACATAAACATACAGGAGGCTGTACAATGAAAAAACTTTTGGCTGGAGCGCTTGCATGTCTCGTTGCCGCAATGTCTTGGGGTGCAATGTTCCCTGTTGCTGACCATGCACTACAATTTATTGATCCATTTTATTTTTCGACTATCCGCTATGGTACTGTAACCTTATTGCTTATTATGCTACTAGCTTGGAAGGAAGGGCTAAAGGCCTTTCACTTAGAAGGAAAAGCTTTACCATTGCTATTTTTTGGTACGATGGCATTTACAGTCTATAATATTTTAATCTTTCTTGGGCAATCTATGATGGGTCAAGCTGGTGTGATGGTTGCCTCTATTATGGAGACGATTATGCCAGTGATTACTATGTTACTCATTTGGTTGGTATACCGCGCTCGCCCTAAAAACTATATGCTTATTAGTATGACGATTGCTTTTATAGGCGCTGTACTTGTTATTACAAAGGGTGACTTTGCTTTCTTCGGTACACTTAGTAGCAACGCACTTCCTATTTTATTTATTTTTATTGGTGTAACGGGTTGGGTCATTTATACAATGGGTGGTCAAGCGTTTAAAGGTTGGTCAACACTACGCTACTCTACACTTACTTGCGCTGCAGGGACTGCTATTACAGCGTTAATTACTGCGGGGCTCACTGTACAAGGTAGCATCCAAGTCCCAACGCTTACTACGTTACAAATTATTAAATTCGATATGTTATTTATGATTATTCTGCCAGGGCTTGTGGCGTTGCTTGCTTGGAATTACGGCATTAAAATTTTAACGTCACTCAACGGAATTTTATTTATTAACTTTGTTCCCCTTACTACACTTGCTATTATGCTAGTGCAAGGCTATCAAATTACAACTTTCGATGTAATGGGTACGTTGCTTGTGATTACAGCACTGGTTGGTAATAACTTGTATCAACGCCATGAACAGCAGCTTAAAGTTCGCGTAAAAAAAGGTGTGCCCGCTACTTAACGGTGCACACCTTTTTACTTATTTCTTTTTATTTTTATTACTTAACTCTTTTTGTATAATCTCTTGTACTTGTGATTTTGGTCGAATGTGTAAGCCAAGCTCCAGTCGTTCTTCCATCAATGATTTATAGAGGGCTACAATCATTAGTAAAATAATCATGGAGAACGGGAAGGCTACAATAATTGCCGCATTTTGTAAAGCTGCTAAGCCACCTGAGAATAATAAGCTACTCGCAATAGCTGCTTGCAATACGCCCCAAATTAATTTAATACGGAAATCAGGATTTAAAGAACCATTTGTTGTTTGCATCCCTAATACAAAAGTTGCTGAGTCAGCAGATGTAATAAAGAAGATGGCCACTACAACCATAGCTACAATTGATAGTAACGAGCCCATTGGTAAATGCTCAAACACACCAAACAACACTTGCTCTGTTGGCAAATTAATTAAGCCAGGTGCCTTTGTATCAAATACATCCATAGCTGTCATACCAAACGTTGCAAACCAAAAAATACTAACAATAGTAGGAAGTAAAATAACGCCTGTTAAAAATTCGCGAATAGTACGCCCTTTTGAAATACGTGCAATGAAAATACCAACGAATGGTGACCAAGACATCCACCATGCCCAGTAAAAAATTGTCCAGCTATTAATCCAGTCGCGCCCCTCAGGGTTACTTGGTGCTGTACGTGTACTCATCGCAATCATATTTTGGAAGTACTCTCCTAAACCACTTGTAAAACCATTCATAATTCGAACAGTTGGCCCTAGCACTAATGTTAATACTAATAAAGCCAATGCTACGTATAAATTTGTGTTACTCAATAATTGAATCCCTTTATCTAGCCCAGTTGATGCAGAAATCATAAATAATACCGTAACAATTACAATAATAATCATCTGCACTAAAAAGCTATTAGGAATACCTGTTAAAAATGTTAAGCCCCCGTTAATTTGTTTTGCACCTAACCCTAGGGTTGTGGCAACACCTACAACAGTCGCAAACACTGCGATAATATCAACCGTATGCCCCATCCATCCTTTTGTACGATCTCCGATTAATGGATGTAACGTAGCACTTAATAGACCTGGCGCTCCCTTTCTAAATTGGAAATAAGCAAGTGCGAGTGCAACTACACCATACACAGCCCATGCCGAAATTCCCCAGTGGAAGAAGGTATAACGCAGCGAATCTTTCAACGCCTGCTGCGAGCCCTCTGGTGCACTCGGTGCATTAATGGCATAGTGTGATAACGGCTCTGCCGCCCCCCAAAATACTAATCCAATCCCCATACCTGCACTAAATAACATGGCGAACCATGATTTCGTACTATATGCTGGTCGGTCCGTTGGCTTTCCTAAACGAATTGCCCCAACTGGACTTAGCACTAAAAATAAACAAAAAGCTACAATAACAGCTACAGTAAGTAAGTAGTACCAACCAAATTTCGCTGTTAAAAAGCCTTGTACACTGCCTGTGAATTGCTCAAACCATTCACTAGCAAACACGCCAAGAAGCACAGCTACTAATGTCAAACTAACTGAGCCCCAAAATACGACACCTAGTTTTCTCATAACGCTCTCCTCTCTCTCTAACTTTATTATGATAACAAAGGTTTTTCTACATTTGGCTTCTTTTCCCGAATTTTATCTACTTAAACTATTTTGACTACTTTTTTTCTCAAAAAAACAGCCCGCGCTATTGAGCACGAGCTGCTTATTTATTATTTTGCTAAATTATGTTCAGCAATGAATTTTGTTAATACCGTTTCTAAGTTTGAGTCGCCCACTTCGTGTAAATCATAATGTACACGAGTTGTTGGTTTATCAATGTTAATGACACGATTTAAGTCCATTGGTGTACCAATAATAACAGCATCACAATCTGTAGCATTAATTGTTGCCTCAAGGTCTTTTAGTTGTTGCTTACCATAACCCATAGCTGGCAATACTTGCTCAACATGTGTGTATTTTTTAAATGTGTCAATAAGCGAACCTTTTGCAAATGGACGTGGATCAACAATTTCTGCTGCGCCTAAACGCTCTGCAGCTACTGTACCTGCACCAATTTTCATTTCGCCATGTGTTAATGTTGGACCATCCTCAACAACTAACACGCGCTTACCTTTAATTAATTCAGGATTATCTACTGTAATCGTAGATTCTGCTTTTAAAATTTGGCTCGTTGGGTTGGCATGCTTAATGTTATTTTCTACTGTTACAATATCCTCAGCGTTTGCACTATCAATTTTATTAATAATTGATACATCTGCTGTACGCAAGCTTACTTCGCCTGGGTAATACTCAAGCTCATGGCCTGCACGGTGAGGGTCAAGTACTGTAATAGCTAAGTCTGGCTTATAAAATGAGAAGTCATTATTGCCGCCATCCCATAAAATAACGTCACAGCCATCTGGATCTTGCTCTGCCGCATCTAAAATAGCTTGATAATCTACACCCGCATAAATAATGTTACCGCGAATAACATGTGGCTCGTACTCTTCCATCTCTTCAATCGTACATTCATGCGTTTTTAAATCCTCTACCGTCGCAAAACGTTGTACACGTTGCGCCACTAAATCACCGTATGGCATTGGGTGACGAATAGCTACAACTTTTAAGTCATGCTCTAGTAATGTTTCGATTACTTTACGTGAAGTTTGGCTCTTACCCGTACCTGTACGTGTTGCACAAACTGAAATTACTGGTTTATTACTTGTAATTTGTGTATCTTTTACACCTAATAATACAAAGTTAGCACCTGCTGAGTTAACCATAGCGCCTAAATTCATTAATTTTACATAATGCACATCACTATATGAGAATACGCAATCATCTACATCAAACTCTTTAATTAAATCAAATAGCTTTTCTTCTGCATAAATTGGGATACCTGCTGGATATAGCTTCCCTGCAAGCTCCGCTGGATATTTACGTCCATCAATATCAGGGATTTGCGCTGCTGTAAACGCTACAACATTATAATCCTCATTATCACGGTAGTATGTATTAAAGTTATGGAAGTCACGGCCTGCTGCACCGATAATAATTACATTTTTTTTCGTCATTTTGTATCTCTCCTAGATTGTTTAAGTTGTTTTAATCATACAACACGATGAATAAAGATGCAACTATCATTTCAAAAAAAGAAAATCATTAGATTTACTACCTATATTTAGTATTTTTTACATCTCATTTATTCAGCTATAAACATTTTCACTATACTATTCCCATAAAATAATATTGCTTTATACGTATATAAAAGTCGACATTAGCACTAGCGCTACAACACATTTCGTTTTAACATTTTTTACAATATCATGTGTATTAGCACATCTACCTACCTAGCTGATTTCACTACTATTAACCTGTGCCATAACACATAATTGATGGTCATAATTCTTATTTCAGCATACTAAAACCCTTACTGTTACTAGGTTTTCTATCCATTACAACTGTCAAGACATTTAGGTCAATGAAAATAAATTTTTATTATATTTTAAGAGACAAAATAATTGATATTTTGTCACAAAAGAGGCACAATGAACATGTAGCCGCTTACAAAGCGCATACGAATTTAAATTTAAAGGAGCGAGTGCATTATGATTTATGCAAATCCAAATACTGAAGGTGCAGTAATTAACTTTAAAGAGAAATACGATAACTTTATCGGTGGCGAGTGGGTAGCACCAGTTAAAGGTGTTTATTTTGATAACGTTTCACCAGTAAACGGTAAAGTATTTACAAAGGCAGCTAAATCTTCTGCTGAAGATATTGACCTAGCACTTGATGCAGCACATAAAGCAAAAGCAGCTTGGGGTAAAACATCTGCTGCTGAGCGCGCTAACATTTTAAATAAAATTGCAGACCGCATCGAAGAAAACTTAGAAAAAATCGCAGTTGCAGAAACTTGGGATAACGGTAAAGCCGTGCGTGAAACATTAAACGCTGATATTCCTTTAGCAGCGGATCACTTCCGTTACTTCGCAGCAGCTATTCGTTCTCAAGAAGGTAGCTTAACGCAACTTGATAATGATACAGTAGCTTACCACTTCCAAGAGCCACTAGGCGTTGTTGGTCAAATCATTCCTTGGAACTTCCCTATTTTAATGGCAGTTTGGAAATTAGCACCAGCGTTAGCTGCAGGTAACTGTGTAGTGTTAAAACCAGCTGAACAAACACCAGTATCTATTATGGTAGTTATGGAGTTAATTCAAGATTTAGTACCAGCAGGTGTTATTAACATCGTTAACGGTTTTGGTGCTGAAGTAGGTAAAGCATTAGCTACAAATAAACGTATCGCTAAAATCGCGTTCACTGGCTCTACAGCAGTTGGTCGCTTAATTATGCAATACGCTACTGAAAACATCATCCCAGTAACTTTAGAGCTTGGCGGTAAATCACCAAACGTATTCTTCGAAGACGTTATGGACCAAGACGATGAGTTCTTAGATAAAGCAATTGAAGGTATGGTTATGTTCGCGCTTAACTCTGGCGAAATCTGTACTTGTCCTTCACGTGCTCTTGTTCAAGAGTCAATCGCTGACAAATTTGTTGAACGTGCTATTGAGCGTGTTAAACAAATCAAAATCGGTAACCCTCTTGATACAGAAGTAATGATGGGTGCTCAAAACTCTAACGAACAAAAAGAAAAAATCGCTTCTTACCTACAAATCGGTAAAGACGAAGGCGCTGAGTGCTTAGTTGGTGGTAACATTAACGAGCTTGAAGGCGACCTTGAAGGCGGCTTCTACGTTGAACCAACTATCTTTAAAGGTAACAACAAAATGCGTATCTTCCAAGAAGAAATCTTCGGACCAGTATTATCACTTACTACGTTCAAAGACTTCGACGAAGCTATGGAAATTGCTAACGATACAGAGTACGGCTTAGGTGCTGGCGTATGGTCTCGTTCTGGTGATACAGCTTACCGCGCAGGTCGCGCTATCGAAGCTGGTCGCGTATGGACAAACACATACCACCAATACCCTGCTGGCGCTGCATTTGGCGGTTATAAACTTTCAGGTATTGGCCGTGAAAACCACCAAATGATGTTAGCTCACTACCAACAAACGAAAAACTTACTTGTAAGCTACAACCGTAAGCCACAAGGATTCTTCTAATATCGGAAGGGGTTGATTGCATGGTAGAACGCGTAGTTGCAACAGATAAGGCAGTTGAGCTCATTCATTTTTTAAAGGATAAGCATCAAGCTGACATTGTTTTTCACCAATCTGGTGGTTGCTGTGAAGGCTCAAAGCCTATGTGCTTTTTAGCTGATGAGTTTCGTTTAGGTCAAGTCGATAAATTACTTGGCTATGTCGCTGGTGATGTACCGTTTTATATGCATGAAAGTCTTTACAACTACTCAAAACATACACAACATATTTTAGATGTTGTAGACAGTTTTGGCAGTGGTTTTTCAATCGAAGCATTGGAAGGCAAAAGCTTTCTAATTCGAGCTCGCGTCTTTACTGACGAGGAGTACGCTGAGGTTAAAAAATTATTGGATGAAGAAGAAAAAGTAAAATAATAAAAAGCTCGCGGGACATTGT
>NZ_JPUW01000004.1:0-79755 GCF_000743635.1 Lysinibacillus sp. BF-4
AAGACATAAAGAAAATAAATTGCTCGACATTTTCAGCCCAGCGTTGTAAATCTTCACCAAAAAACTGTGCAATCGTTACAAACGTATTTAATAACATATGCGCAATAATTGGCGCCCAAATACTACGTGATTTGTAATACACCGTAGCAAAGATAAAGCCGGATACTAAATAAACAAGTAAGTGTGTAAAATCAAAATGAATAACCGCAAATGCCAATGAGCTAATTAGTGCCGCTACCACAAAGTTAGTAGGACCAAGTAGTGTACCAAAAATACTGCGGCGGAACACAAACTCCTCTAATATAGGCCCAATAATTGCGACTAATACAATAATGATCGGAGCGGCCTTTGCTGCTTCAAAAATTTGTGCGGTGTTTTCACTGCCCATTTCGATACCAAGAAAGGTTGTTTCAATATAAGCAGCTAAGCCTTGGCCCACTAAAACAAGTATAAATCCTGTAATACCCCATAAAACAACACTAATGTAGTTTAGGCGTGGTGCATTAAAGACGCTATACCAGTAGCCCTTGTCACGCGTTAACAACAACATCACAAGTAGTGCAATTACAGCACTTACTACAAGGTAAATGCCTGCAGGCTGAATCGTTGCGTCACCTGTAATCGCGACAAGTAATTTATAAAAAGGCTCAAGCAAAAATAAGCCAGATACTTGCATAAACGCATAGACCACAATTACTGCTAATGAGATGAAGAAATATTTTTTAAAATCTTGTACCTTATACTCCATAAAATCGTCCTTTCGCTCGTTCTCTTTCACTATTGTAGAGGAAACCAAAGTAATTTGCTTGCAAAAGAAAATAAAGTTTTATATTATGAATAGTGTATTAGCACTCTCATTAAATGAGTGCTAAAAAATAAAAATTGTAATTGGAGGTTGTTTCACTTGTTAAAACCATTAGGTGATCGTCTTGTAATCGAAGTAATTGAGGTAGAAGAAAAAACAGCATCAGGTTTACTATTACCTGAGACAGCAAAGGACAAGCCACAAGAGGGCAATGTCATTGCAGTAGGTAACGGCATGTTCTTACCAAGCGGTGAGCGAGTAGCGCTTGATGTAACAGTTGGCGACCGCATTTTATTTGAAACATACTCAGGCACTAAAGTGAAGTATGATGGACAAGAATATTTAATCCTACGCGAATCAGACGTATTAGCAATCGTTGAATAATATAAAATATTAAGGAGGACTTTATCATGGCTAAAGATATTAAATTTGCAGAAGAAGCACGCGCACTTATGGCGCAAGGTGTAGATAAATTAGCAAACACAGTTAAAGTAACACTTGGACCTAAAGGACGTAATGTGGTACTAGAAAAACAATTTGGTTCACCACTTATTACAAATGATGGTGTAACTATCGCTAAAGAAATCGAGTTAGACAATGCCTTTGAAAATATGGGCGCTAAGCTTGTATCAGAAGTGGCACAAAAAACAAATGAAATCGCAGGCGATGGTACAACAACAGCTACCGTTTTAGCGCAAGCAATGATCCGCGAAGGCTTAAAAAACGTAACAGCTGGTGCTAACCCTGTCGGCATCCGTAAAGGTATGGACTTAGCTGTAGCTGCAGCGTTAACAGAGCTTAAGGCAATTTCACGCCCAGTCGAAAACAAAGAGTCAATTGCTCAAGTAGCAGCGATTTCTTCGGCAGACGAAGAAGTAGGCGAACTAATTGCAGAGGCAATGGAGCGTGTTGGTAACGATGGTGTTATTACAATTGAAGAATCTAAAGGCTTTACAACAGAGTTAGACGTTGTAGAAGGTATGCAGTTTGACCGTGGCTACTTATCACATTATATGGTGACAGACTCAGACAAAATGGAAGCTGAGCTAGACAATCCATACGTATTAATTACAGATAAAAAAATTACAAACATTCAAGAAGTGCTACCAGTACTTGAGCAAGTTGTACAACAGGGTCGCCCACTATTAATTATTGCTGAGGATATTGAAGGCGAAGCATTAGCTACATTAGTAGTAAATAAATTACGCGGTACATTTAACGCAGTAGCAGTTAAGGCACCAGGCTTTGGTGATCGTCGTAAAGCAATGCTTGAAGATATTGCTATCTTAACAGGTGGTCAAGTTATCTCAGAAGAAATCGGCTTAGATTTAAAATCAGCTGATATTACAATGCTAGGCCGCGCTGCGAAAGTTGTTGTAACAAAAGATCACACAACAATCGTTGAGGGTGCTGGTGGTGTTGAAGCAGTTGAAGGTCGCGTAGGTCAAATTCGTGCACAATTAGCTGAAACAACTTCAGAGTTTGATAAAGAAAAATTATTAGAGCGTCTTGCAAAATTAGCAGGCGGTGTTGCAGTAGTTAAAGTAGGTGCAGCAACTGAAACAGAATTAAAAGAGCGCAAACTTCGTATTGAAGACGCACTTAACTCTACACGTGCAGCAGTAGAAGAAGGCATTGTATCTGGTGGTGGTACAGCATTAATGAACGTATATGGTGCTGTAGAAAAAGCCGCAGAAAATGCAGAAGGTGACGTAGCAACAGGTATTAACATCGTACTACGCGCACTTGAAGAGCCAGTACGCCAAATCGCAAACAATGCAGGCTTAGAAGGCTCAATCATTGTTGACCGCCTAAAACGTGAAGAAGTTGGTCACGGTTTTAACGCAGCAACAGGCGAATGGGTAAACATGATTGATGCGGGTGTAGTTGACCCAGCTAAAGTAACACGTTCGGCACTACAAAACGCAGCAAGCGTTGCTTCACTATTCTTAACAACAGAAGCCGTAGTAGCAGACATCCCAGAGCCAGCAGGCGCAGCAATGCCAGATATGTCTGGCATGGGCGGCATGCCGGGTATGATGTAAGTTAACTAGTTCATTAGGATTAGTTAGCCTTAGCCACCTCTCAAGGTATATACTTGAGAGGTGGTTTTTTTGTGCTAACCATTACTTTTTACATGCAGGATTGACAATGCAAATTTAATTTGTCACGAAATTATTAAAAAACACACGCTAAAAGCTAGATATTTTAGTGAAAAAGATATAAATTTATATAGAATGGCTCACATTGTACGATATAATGGTAGAACTAAATGAATACATAAAAAATTTGATAGAAGGGAGAATAAGCATATGAAATTTAATGTCAATTATTATCAAAGTGATGTGGCGTGTAAATACTGCAAAAAAACCTATAAAACATATAAAGCACGACCAGTACGTTGCAAAATTATTGGCGAGGATACAGATTTTATGCCGATTTATGAGGGACTTAACCCACTACTTTATGAAGTAGCAGTTTGCCCACACTGCGGCTATGCCTACCACAAATCTATGACGCGTACATATGGCCCCTTCTTATTAATGATTGAAGAACTTTACATTAATGAGTTGAAAACGAGTTTTGATTTATGTGGTGAGCGTACGATTGATGACGCTATTATGAGTTATAAACTTGCCTATTTAGTGGCGCGCTCAGCAATGGAAGAAGCCTTATTAATGGGTAACTTTGCGCTAAAAATTGCTTGGCTCTACCGCTTAAAGGACGATACTAAGCATGAGCTACACTATTTACAAGCCGCACGAGACTTTTATAGTAAAGCCTTCGCCTCTAACCGCGACGGTGAGGAGCGCATTAAATATTTACATGCGGAGATTAGTCTGCGTATTGGTGACATTGACGAGGCACGCAAGGAGTTTTCGCGCATTATGAGTGACCGTAATATGTCTAATAAATATCGCAAATACGCTCGTAATCGCTGGGAAGATTATAAATATACGTTAGCTCCAAAGGTTAAAGAGGGTGAAGTCAATGAAGTTTCAATTTAATCGCTTAGATATTAGAGAAGAAGATATTTTTGCGGAGCTTCACCATTACTTATTACGTAAAAATAATCGTTATATGACCAATGATGAAATTATAGAAAAAACAGGAGTGTCTGGTGAGTTACTAGCGAAGTGGGCGAAGAACGGCAAATTTAAAGCGTCCATCTTTCCTAATATCGGTGCACCTTGTGAGCGTTGTGGCACAGTGACTCAAACGCGTCTGTGCTTAAACTGTGCCGAAAATATTACAGGCACATTAGCTAAGGAAGAACGCGACCGCGAGTGGTTTAAAAAAATTAATCAAAAACAGCGTAGTACCTATCATTACCGCTAAGGCACTTTCCGTAGAGAGTGCTTTTTTTGTGGTAAAATTTATGGCAAAGGGGGAAGTGGAAATGAAATGGCAATATCGTTCGATGTTATTTATACCAGGGGTAAAGGATATATGGTTAGCAAAATTAAATGAAAATGTGGCGGATGCCATTATTATGGATTTAGAGGATAGTGTGCCACAGGAGCGCAAAGCGCAAGCGCGTGACTTCGTAGCACAGGCATTAAACATGCCAACTAAAAAATCATTGTGGGTGCGCATTAATAAAACGACGCAAGGCTATGCATTAGAAGATATTGAGGCAATTGTTTGTGCTAAACTCACAGGTATTGTTGTACCAAAGGTGGCAAGTGTAGCAGATGTGATTAGTTTAAGCGCTCAACTTGCGCAAGTAGAGCAAGCAAGAGGTTTGGCTGTTGGTAGCATTCGATTATTACCTATGCTCGAAACCGCACAAGCATTATGGTTTGCTTATGATATTGCTAGTATTCCACGCGTAGCGGGTATTGCAGGCATTAGCTCAAAAAACGGTGATGCAGAGCGCTCACTTGGCACACGTTGGACAGAAGAAGGGCTTGAGACGCTATATTTAAAATCACGTACCGTAATGGCGGCACGTGCTGCTGGTAAAATGCCGATTGGTGGGTTATGGCAAAATGTTCACGACCTAGACGGCTTAACAAAGGCAGCGAGTTTTAATCGACAACTTGGCTATGATGGCGAATTAATTTTACACCCTAGTAATGCGCCTATCGTTAATCAAGCTTACGCACCAACCTTAACAGATATCGCTTACTATGAAGGTATGATTGCGGCATTTGAACAAGGTAAGCAACAAGGGGTAACAGCCATGCTGTATGAGGGTGAACATATTGACTATGCCCATGTTGAGACGGCAAAGGAAATTGTAGCCTATGCTAAAAAAATGCTAGAAGGCGACGCTATCTAATACAGATAGCGTTTTTTTGTGCAAGGCTTCACAAAGATGGGGGAATACCCTAATAGTAAGCGTTGTAAAAATCCCTTACGATAAAAGGAGTTAAATTGAACTTTTATTTTGAGGAGGATTTTTATGACGGAAATGAAAAAAACAATCGCTATTGTTGGTGCGGGTACAGCAGGTGTAACAATGGCAGCACAGCTTTTACGTAAAGCATCTTACTTAAAAAATAACATTGTAATTATTGATCCATCAGACAAGCATTACTACCAACCCTTCTTTACTTTAGTAGGTGGCGGCGACTCTAAACTTGAAGATAATGTGCGACCACAAGCTGAAGTTGTGCCAGAGGGTGCATTACTTTTACAAGAAGCGGTTACAACATTTAAGCCAGATACTAATCAAATCGAAACAAATAAAGGTACAGTCATTACTTATGATTATTTAATGGTAGCGGCTGGTATCCAGTTAGATTGGGATAAGGTTAAAGGCTTAAAGGAAACAATGGGCAAAAACGGTGTGTGCAGTAACTACCACCAAGATTATGTAGAAAGTACATGGGAGGCAATGAAAGCAGTAAATGGTGGACGTGCGATTTTTACGCAGCCTTCTACACCTGTAAAATGTGCAGGTGCACCACAAAAAATTATGTATCTTGCAGACGAGCACTTCCGTCGTGTGGGTGTGCGTGACAAAACTAAGGTAGAGTTTATTTCAGGCATGGACGATTTATTTCCAGTTAAGCGCTACTACCCTATCCTAAAAAAATTAGTAGCCGACAAAGGTATTGGCGAAACGTACTTTATGGATTTAGTTGAAGTGAACGGCGCAGCACGTAAAGCAACATTTAAAAATAGTAAAACAGGTGAAACTATTACACGTGAGTTTGATATGTTGCATGTTACACCACCAATGTCAGCACCTGACTTTATTAAAAAGAGCCCCATTGCAAATGAGGCAGGTTGGGTAGATTTAGATATGCATACACTACGCCATACGAAATACGAAAATATTTTTGGCGCAGGCGATTGCACAAGCTTACCAACCTCACGTACGGGAGCAGCCATTCGCAAACAGGCACCTGTTGCAGTTGATAACTTACTTGCGCATATGAATAAAAAAGAAATGACCGCAAGCTATGATGGCTACTCATCTTGTCCAGTAGTAACAGGCTATAGCACTGTAATGCTTGCAGAGTTTGTGTACGGCTATGAGGCACAGGAGTCATTCCCTATTGACCAACGTAAGCAACGCCATAGTATGCACATGCTAAAGAAAAACGTACTGCCAATGATGTACTGGAATGGCATGCTTAAAGGCACAATGTAAAGGGAGGGATTACCGTGACCGAGAAAAAAGAAATTGCTGAAGTGTTAGCCCAATTAGAAAGTGAAGAACAATTAGCCTCACTGCAATACCTTGTCGAAAAATTGCCGACCTTTGTCGATAGCTTAAAAGTAGCCGAGGATAAGCTTGCTTTTGTAACCTCATCGATGCAGGATGAACGCTCCCTAAAAATGATTGCCGCAGAAACCGAAGAAAAAATTGAGCGTCTGCATATTGATGAGTCACATATTAATGCCATGATGGACCTTGTACAATTACTACCACGCTTAGCACCCGTTGTGCAACAGCTAGATAATGTGATGTCCTTTGCACAAAGCGTATGGGGCGATAAACGTACGGTTGATCAATTACTTACTACTACTAAAGAGACTGTTAATTTATATGTACCAATTGATAAAGGGCAGGAAATCATTGAGGAAACGAAGGAAGAATTTGCACGCACGAAAGACAGCGCGCCCATTTCTGTATTCGGTTTGATGAAGATGATTAAGGACCCTGTTGTCCAAGATGGATTGAAAATGGCACAAGCCTTTTTAACCGTAGCTAATAAACATCGTTAAATTTCCTTGAGCGGCGAGTACACACTTCGTCGCTCTTTTTTTGTACACTACAGCTAAGGGGTGATTGCGGTGGATTATACAGAAGAATTATTTCACCATTTACAGGACGGCATTATTATTATGGATGGTAAGCGCCAAATTCGTAAAATTAACAAGGCAGCCGAAAAGCTAATGGGTTGGCATGTGGGAGATGTTGTACCGTTTTGCTCCTACTGCGAAACACGTAAGCTCGCGGCCCATGAGGAGCGTTGTTATTTAATTGCTAACCAAGGTAAAGTGCCGTACTTTGAGTCAAAGATGCCGCGCATGGGAGAGTATTTAATTAATGTCGAAATGAGTAATGCCCTGATTTATGAGGCAGATGATGGAGACAAACATTATTTATTAGTGATGCGTGACGTGACAGTAAAAAATCAGCAAGAGGCGGCAAGACTATCTAAAAAAATGCTACATCATTTAACAGAGGCTAAAGAGGCAGAGCATAAAAGGTTAAGTCAAGAGTTGCATGATGGTGTAGGGCAATCATTGTATAGTGTAGCGATTGCGATGGACAATTTGTCGATGGCTATTGATGATGAGCAATTAGCGGCTTATATCCAAGAGGTGCGTGATGAGGTAGGTAAGGCTATGGAAGACGTAAAATTTTACTCGCAGTCATTACGCCCTAAAAGCTTAGACCAGCTAGGGTTACTGCCAACCATCGAAACACTTGTTAAATCACTGCGCCAAAAACGTGTGGATTTACATATTACTGTAGTAAGTAATTGCTATGACCGTCTTTCGCCTGTGGCAGAAATTAATTTATACCGCGTGGTACAAGAGGCACTGCACAATATTATGAAGTATGCGGAAGCTACTGAGGTACAAATTATTTTTGAAAAGGACCGCTTCGGCCTACAACTCATCATTCAAGACAATGGGATAGGTTTTAATGTAGAGGAAGAAAAGGAAGGGCTTGGCCTGTTACATATGGGAGAGCGTATTTCGCAGTTAAAGGGTAAGACGGTTATTCAATCTGTAGCGGGTGAAGGTACAAAGATTACTGCCTACATCCCTAAAAATGAGCTCATACGAGAGGGCGATTAAATGAAAATTTTAATTGTAGATGACCATTTATTAATTCGTAAAGGTGTACGTTTATTACTGGAACGTATACCCTATATTACCGAAGTATACGAAGCGGATAGTGGGACAGCTGCTATGATGCTAGCTCAAAAGTATATACCAGATGTTATTTTATTAGATTTATCCATGCCAGGTGGATTAGATGGCTTTACAACAGCACGTAATATTCAAGCCACTGTACCTTCTGCTAAAATTATTGTACTTACGATGCACGACGAGGAAGCTTATATAAAAAAAGCACTCCAACATAATATTGCAGGCTATTTATTAAAAAATAGTGAAGGTAATGAGTTAGCCGATGCTATCGAAACCGTATCGCGAGGAGAGCGCTATTACCGCACACCGCTATCTGCTGAGCAATTAGAAAAACTAAAAGGCAATAATGAACATTCTGTGCTAACACCGCGTGAGCGCGAGGTACTACGACTCGTAGCATTAGGTTACAGTAACATTCAAATTGGTGAGCAACTCTCTATTAGTACGAAAACTGTTGAACGCCATAAATCTAATATGATGAATAAATTAGCCTTAAAAGAGCCCCACGAGCTCATCCAATATGGTATTAAAAATGATTACTTGTCGTTGAGTTAAAATATAATAAAAAAACAGCTAGAGTGTGAATGAACTACACCCTAGCTGTTTGTTTTATTTATTTGCAATAATTACGAGACGACCTTTGTCGAGCTCTGATTCTGCATCTGCTGCCTCACGTTCTGTTAAGCCAACTGATTGCATTTTACTACGTAGCTCATCGCCGCGTGATGTGAAGATATTTTTAATAGCTTCAACCATACCTTGTTCTTTTAAACCAACATTTTCTGTGTGAAGCTCTTTCGTAATATCCTCTGAACGTTTTTCATAGTGTGCGAAAATATAAATCTCATCGCGTTTATAACCCTCGTCCACTAATCCATCAATAATTTCTCTTGCTTGAACACCGTTTTCTACTATACGTGTAACTGCCATAATTATTACGTCCTTTCTTGAATATACTGTATTTGCTTACACTACTATGTATACCCTAGCGCTATAAAACAAAACATAAAGGTGCTAAAATTCTAGTGAGGTGATGGCAATGAAAAAAGTATTGTTAACAGGCTTTGAGCCATTTTTATCGAATAAAACTAATCCTACAATGGCAATTGTACAGGCATTAAACCATACAATTATAAAAGAACATATCATTATAGGAGAGGTGCTACCTGTTACGTTTACAGGTGCGCGTGCTAAGTTACGTGCCTTAATAGAACAAGAGCAACCAGATATCGTAATAGCTTTAGGTTTAGCGAGCAATCGTACAACAATTACACCAGAGCGTGTTGCGATTAATTGCATGGATGGTGCGCCTGATAATGAGGGCTACTTCCCACAAAATGAACCGATTGGTAATACAGCGGCGTATTTTTCGACCTTACCAATTTATCAAATAGTAGATGCTTTAGAGCAGGCAGGCTTTAAAGCAAAAATTTCGAATACTGCAGGCACTTATGTGTGTAACGCTGTGATGTATGAGTTGTTAAGTATAACAAATGAACAACTACCTGCAGGCTTTATTCATATTCCACCTGCATTAACAAATCAGCAACAAGCAATAGAGATTTGTATTGCGACAACAATAGGAGAGATTACATGAAAACAACAATTTTTGGCCAGCATGAGGAGGGTACGCTACGTCAATTTGATAACTGTTTAGCAACAGGTCAAGTAGGAGGCGGCGTGCTATGCGCGGATGGGCATTATGGATATAGTCAACCCGTAGGAGGGGTCATTGCGTATAAAGAGCAAGTTGCACCGTCGGGCGTCGGTTATGATATTGCGTGTGGTAATAAGGCTGTGCGTACTAACTTAGTGTATGACGATATTCGTGAGGATATGAAAGTTATTATGGATGATGTGGCTAAGCGTATTTCTTTTGGGATTGGTCGTAAAAATAAAAAGAAGATTGACCATGAAGTGTTTGATGATGGACGCTGGGATGTGTATCGCACATTTGGTCAACAAGAGCACGACATACTAAAAAAATTAGCGTATGAGCAACTTGGTACAGTTGGTGCTGGCAATCATTTTGTTGATATTTTTGTAGATGAGGCTACGAGTGAGGTATGGGTAGCCAATCACTTTGGTAGCCGTGGTTTTGGTCATAAGACGGCAAGTGGCTTTTTAAATCTTGCGGCAGGGCGTAATTTTTTAGACCGTGCCCCAGGCGAAACAATGGAACAGCTACCAACATTGCTTAGCACTACTACGGAACTTGGCCAACTTTATTTAGAGGCTATGAGTTTAGCAGGGCGCTATGCTTATGCAGGACGTGATGTTGTGATGGATGAGGTGTTAGCGATTTTAGGTGCAAGGGAAGTTGAGGCTGTACACAATCACCATAACTTTGCGTGGCAGGAGCAACATGATGGTGAAGATTTTATTGTTGTACGTAAAGGTGCAACACCAAGCGCGCCTAACCAACTAGGTTTTATTGGCGGTAGTATGTGTGATACTTCGGTTATTGTACGTGGTAAAGACAATGCAGCAAATGCTGATGCATGGTATAGCACAGTACACGGTGCAGGGCGTGTTATGAGCCGTACCGAAGCGGCAGGTAAAATGAATTGGAAAACAAAAAAGCGTCGTGGTGGCAAAATCACACCACATCAAATGCAAGAGGCGGTACAAGCTTATGGTATAGAGCTACGTGGTGCGGGCACAGATGAGAGCCCCTTCGTTTATCGTAAATTGCAAACGGTATTAGACGCACATGCGGACACTATAGAAGTTATTCATAAATTGCGACCAATTGGTGTAGCAATGGCAGGTGCTAATGAGTTTGATCCTTATAAAGATTAAGCAGTAAAGAGGTGGGAGAAATTCCAACCTCTTTTTTTATGCGCTATGTGGCAATTATAGTTGAAAATTCAAATTCAATAGAAAAAAATAGGTCATTTGGATAATGTTTGAGGTAACGAATAGTAAAAAGGGCATGTTAGGTATGAAGAAGTTAGTAGGTCTTTGTTTTTCGGCATTATTAGTGAGCACAGCAGTATCAGTAGAGGCACACCCAGGGCGTACAGATAGTAATGGTGGACATACTTGTCGTACAAATTGTGAAAAATGGGGGCTTCAATACGGTGAGTATCATTACCATAATGGCGGAGGTTCGTCAGGCGGTGGAGGAGGAAGTGTAGCGCAGCCTGTTGCCGCACCACAACCAACCGCAGAGGAAATCCGTCAGCAAGAGCTAACAGCAGGACAAAATGCAGGGTACACAGCAGGAGCGGCCTATGGTGCAACCTCATTAACAGTTAAAGAGGGCAAAACAACAGAGGGTAGTAAAGCGTATCAAGAGGGTTATGTCGCAGGGTATAAAAAAGGTATGTAAGAAGCACAGCAACAACTCAAACAAAAAATTGAACAAGCAAAAACAGCAGGTGAGAAAGCAGGTAAAGCTTTACAAACCGAGCAAGTACCTGAGCAGTTTGCACAAATTGATGAAGTGAAAAAAGCCTACCAAGAAAGTTATAAACCAGCCTATAAAGCGGCTGAGCAAGAGAAGATAACAGAGCATAAGGCACAAGGTAAAGAGCATGGACTTGTATTAGCTGAAGCAGCTAAAGTAGATGACCGCTTTAAAGCGGCGTACGAAGAAGGCTATAAAGAAGGCAAGCAACAAAAAGAAAAGCAACTGCACAAAGAAGGTTATGATAAAGGTTTTGAATTAGCACCCGCAGACAAGTTAGATCAAAAATTTATGGCAGCTTATACAGCAGGTTATGAAGAAGGTAAGCAGGCAATTGAAGATAAAGTGAAGGCGGAAGGTGAAGCGTTAGCCTTTACAGCAATTGATTATGAACCAGCTTACAAAGAGGAGCCTTTTGCAAGTTGGCATCAACAGGGCTTTGATAATAACACTGAGCGCGAAGCAATTATTACACGTGCCTATGAAAGTGGTGTAGCTGGCGAAAAATACGAATTACCTACAGAGCTTGCGCATGCCGAACCATTATTTGAACATCACTATGCTATTGGTAATGAAGCGTATAAACAAAAACAAAACGGTGCATTAGCAGCGGGCGCAGGTATTGTAGCCGCAGGTGGCGGAGGATATTATTTATATCGCCGTAAACGTAACAACAAAAAGAAAGCGGAACTTTTTTGACTAGTATGCGTAAATGAAAGAAAGGGAGTGGTGAACAATGGCAAAAACACTGCGAGATTTCATTCAACAAACGCAACAAGATGAAGCGAAAAATGATTACTTTCAATTAGAAACAGAGCGTGTGCTAGAAGTTAACCTGAACGGTGAAGTTTGGTCAAAGATGGGTGCAATGATTTCCTATACAGGCGCTATTAAATTTGAACGCGAGCGTGTACTAGAGCATGGCTTCGGTAAAATGTTTAAAAAGGCATTTACAGGCGAGGGTACACAATTAATGAAGGCGAGTGGTAATGGGCGTCTTTACTTAGCTGACCAAGGTAAAAAAATCACGATTTTTGATTTGCAAGGTGATGCACTTTGCGTCAATGGTAATGATTTATTAGCCTTTGAGCCAACTGTAAATTGGGATATTCAATTAATGCGTAAGATGGCAGGTATTATGTCAGGTGGCTTATTTAACGTTACGCTAAATGGTACGGGTAAAGTAGCAATTACCACACACTTTGAGCCGTTAACACTTGTGGTGAAGCCAGGTGAAACAGTTTATACAGATCCACATGCAACCGTTGCGTGGTCAGGTAATTTAACACCAGAATTTAAAACAGATATTAGCTACCGCACTTTTATTGGTCGTGGTAGTGGTGAGTCTATCCAAATGGCTTTTTCAGGTGAAGGTTTTGTTATTATCCAGCCATTTGAAGAAGTTTATACAGCTAGCACAGAAGGTTGAATAATGTAGTACAAAGCTACTAGTAAGTATGTAGCTTTGTATTTTTTTTGCAAAATACACCGAAATTTCAATCAAAGTTCACATCTGTCTTATACAATGAAAAAAGATTTCACATAGACAGGAGAAGATTGAATTGAAAAAAATACTAGCCTTAACATTTTTATTACTAGCAACAACATGGTCAACAGCATTTGCGCATACGCATATTGCGAGCTCAACACCAGCAGATGGTGATGTGATTACAACACCATTACAAGAAATGACGTTAACATTTGAAGGTAAGCTAGAAGCAGGTAGCACATTTACATTAAAGCAAGATGGTCAAGATGTAGCGGTAACGACAGCAGTTGACGATGCAGTATTAACAGGTACAACAACTGAGCCATTAACAAATGGTGCATATGATTTACATTGGAATATTATTGGCGCAGATGGTCACGTGATTGAGGGCGACATTGCCTTTACTGTTGATGCACCTGTAGAAGAGCCTGCAGAAGAACCTATTGAACAAGAAAAGGCAGAAGTTACTTCAGAGGTACAACCAACTGAAACAGTGGAAGCACCTCAACAAGAAAAAGCACAAGCATCTAAGGCACCTTTACTTATTGGTGGCGGTTTAGCCATTATTTTATTACTAGCAGTAGTTATGATGCGCAGAAAGAAATAAGCTGATGTTAATTGTGACACAGACACTTTTATACACAGGTCTTGCTGTGATGATGGGTGTTATTATTGTGCGCTTAAGCCCGCTAACCATTACAGTACCTCGTAGTGTTTTGCCACTTGCGGTTGTAACAGTAGTGAGCTGTGCGGCACTGCCTGTACTTAAACTTATACTGTTTTTAAATGCACAGTATGATGTGGCAACAAGTACTAAAATGGTGCTCTTTACTTTTGAAGTGGGGCGTTCATGGTTAGTAGTAGCATTACTTGGTGGTGCATTATTACTTAGCTCTCAGCGCTCTACTGCAGTTCAACTAGTGCTCGCTTTAGCGATGATTATTGCCTTTAGTTGGTCGAGTCATGCGAGTTCATTTAATCAATTTACAGGTTTTATGAGTCATACTGTGCATACAATGGCTGTTTCTATTTGGGTAGGCGTATTACTAGTAGCAAGTTTTTTTGCGAGTGAGCAGCAATTAGGTAAGTCATTTTTACGTTGGTTTACACCGATTGCTCTTACGGCGTTACTAGCAGTGAGTGTAAGCGGTGTGATGTTAGTAACAATTATTACACCAGCTTATGTAACAGCATGGCAAATCCCTTATGGTCAGGCATTAGTTATCAAGCATGCTTTGATTGTACCGTTAGTAGTATATGCTTTAATAAATGGTGTGCTTAATCGTAGTGAGCGTCGGAGTAGTAAGGCGTGGCTACGTGCAGAGAGTGTGATTATGCTAACGATATTTAGTGCAACGGCTGTGCTCAGTATTAGTTCACCAGATAGTAAAACCGAAAAAACAGCGGCACTGTATCAAGCATTTCATGCTAATCTTTCAGCACCTATATTAAGTTGGACGTTTGAAGGTTGTATTTTTTTAGTGGCAACACTCGCATTTAGTGCGTTACTCCTTCAAAGCTTTACTAAAAATCAACCCGCTAAGCTATCACTTGTACTTGGCTTTGCAACAGCTTGTAGTATGTATTGCACAGCTATGCTTATGATAAGTGCATAAAAAAACGAGTCGTCATCCATTGGGTGACGGCTCGTTTTGTTTTAGCTTCTTTTTAATTTAGTAATATAAATAATTTGCCCAACATGCTCACTATAATGAACAAGCATACGTGTTAGTGCCTCAGTAACCGAAATTTGCTCACCACGTAATAATACATATTTATGAACATCATAAGGGCGTAGGTTTTGCAACATAACTAGTAACTTATCCCATCCCTCTTGCCACAATGCTAGTAACTCCTTTTTAGAAGAAATATCATTATAAAACTCTGCGTTGCGGTTACGTGTTGGTTTTTCACCGTCGGCGTGTAAAAAATTAGTAGCGCGTGATACCATATTGCCATGCAAATGCTTGACCAAAATACTAACGCTATTTGAATCTTTATTAGGTTGCCATGTTAAGGCAGATTCAGCGATTTCAGCAAGCATTTCATCACCTTGCTGTTTAATAACGGAAAAACGTCGGTACATTTCTTGCAGGAAAATCGTTTCCATCTAAAAACCTCCTTAAAGTTAGGTTACAATATGTAAAAAGAGGGAGTGACATTGTGGGGAAAACAATAGAAATTGTAAGAGCAAGTATACGCCGGATTATGATAGACCCGCGTGACTACATTATAGGCTTTATGATTTTACAAATACTACAGTGGCTTGTTGCAATACCAATTTTATCATTTTTATTTCATCGTGCACTAAGCACTGCAGGTATGCAAGGTATAACAGATGGTAATATTGGTCAGTTATTACATAGCCCATTAGCTATTATCTTATTAGTGGTACTTGTATTATTACTAACGGTATTTATTTATTATGAGCTAGGCTTCTATTTTTTACTAGCAGATTTTCAGCGTAAACAACAAACATTTACGTATCGTACAATTTTTAAGCAACTCAATAAAAAATCCAAATACTTTTTAAGTGTACACACATTACTCTTTAGCCTGTACTTTATGTTAATTGTGCCAGTAGCAACTGTTGGTGTTAACTCAAGTTTTACTGAGCAACTTAAAGTGCCAGATTTTATTGTGGACGAAGTAATGACGACTACGAGCGGTCAAATTTTATGGTTAGGTTTAATGGTGCTATTGTTTTATATTAACCTTCGTTTGATTTTTAGTATTATGTTTTTTGTTACAGGTAAGGACACAACTATTTTACAAGCTATGAAAAAAAGTTGGCAGTTGTCACGTCAAAATATGTTGTTATTAATTACAGTGTTAGGAGGTATTATACTTAGCTTTACTATAGTAATGACTGTGCTAACTACACTAATATTAACACCGCTACTTATTGTTGAGAGTACTATTAAGCTAAGTATGCCAATTTTTGCAGGATTGACGTTAACTCTTATTCAAATTTTATTCTTTTGTGGTGGTGCTATTTTACAGCCACTATTAGCAGAAGCCTTAACTTCGATTGGCCATAATTTAGAGCAACCGTCGCTTAAAAAGGTTGAGCGTCATTTAGTACGCCCTAAAATTTTAGGCTGGTTAGCTGAGCATAAGTTATTACAAGCTTTAGTAATTATAGGGTTCATCGCGCTTTGCGTAAGTAATTATTTCACCTTACAAAAAACAGTGTATCAACCTACTACGCAAATTGTAGCGCACCGCGGTTATGCCAATAAAGCTTTAGAGAATACAATCACCTCTATGGAAAAGGCAGCAGAGGCAGGTGCAGATTTTGTAGAGATGGACATTCAACAAACAAAGGATGGCAAGTTTGTGGTCTATCATGATGCTACGTTATCACGCTTAGCAAATCGCAGTGGCCATATTTATAATATGAATTTAGATGAACTTGTCGGCATCCCGATTAAAAACAATCAATTTACGGACGAAATCCCTTCCTTTGAAGCTTACCTTGACCGCGCAAAGGAATTGAAAATGAAACTACTTGTAGAAATTAAAACACATGGGCATGAAACGAAAGATATGGAAGAGCGACTTGTGGATTTATTACGTGCAAAAGGTGTGGCTAATGATTATATTATCCACTCATTAGACCGTTCCTCATTAGAGCGCGTGCTAGCTTACGATCCGACTATTACAACAAGTTATATTCTAGCAATGAGCATAGGACGCTTGCCTGATGTACCTATGCCGTACTTAGGTATCGAAGAGTTTTGGATGACAAGTGATTTATTAAAACAAGCTGAGGAACAAGGTAAAGGAATTATGGTCTGGACTGTCAACAAGGAAAACTTATTGCATAAGTATGTACGCATGAATACATTTAGTCTTATTACTAATAATGTAGATAAAGCGATAGAAGTTCGAAATTCCTATGATAAGCAAAAAACATTATATGAACGTATTCAAATTATAATGGAACGTTTGTAAATTATCGAAATGCGTTTAAATAAAAGAACAAGGGTATAGTTGTGTAAAGAGGTGAGTGTATGAAGCGTTTACTAAAAGTAAGCTTGCAACAATTCATTCAATATCGAAATAACTATCCCAAGGGGCTATTTTATTTATACAGTTTACAATGGCTACTGGGTTTACCAGTGGCCTTTTTTTTGTATTATAAAATTGTAGATATTGCAGGGATGCAAGGATTTCTACGAGGGCCGATTACACAATGGTTAAATTCGCCCAGCATCGTAATTATTGTAACCTTATTAGCCTTTGGAGCTTGTTGTGCTTACCAATATACATTAAATTATTATTTTATAAGCGCACATTTGCAAACTACTAAACCCACAACTATATTTGCTGCGCTTCGTTTAAAAAAGCGTCGATTTTATTTACTACCTGCAGGTTTAATGACAGCGGGCTTATTATTAATCATGCCCTATGCGCCATTTGGTATCGGGCCGACATTATTACGTAGCTCAGGTTTTATGACACCTTTTACTACAAAGGTTGGTGTAGTAGTTTGGTTTATTTTAATTGGCTTAATACTATATTTAAGTTTACGCCTATTATTTAGCGCTTATTATTATATGGCAGATGATACAACATTTGCTCAAGCACTACGCCACAGCTTATATGTTTCGCGTACTAAACTTACACAAAGCATTGCTATTTTAATCGGTGCGTTACTTGCTTACCTACTAACACTTACGCTAGTAACAATTATAGTATCGGTACCGTTAATTATAATGGAAGCAATCATGCAAAGCGGTCTACCTATTGTGGCTGGCATTACTGTAAGTGTTATTGGATTTAGTTTTTTCTGGATTACAGCTTATGCTCAAATTGTAGTAGCTCAACTTATTATGCAGTTAGCTGTTTACACGGGTCCTGCGCCAAAAGTAAAAGCGTGTAAGAAACAAAAGCATACAAGCATCTTAATAGGTATGGTATCACTAGTTGTTTTATGCGCTATTGTTAGTAGCTATGTGCTAGCTAATAGTATTTATGAGCCTACTACTAAAATTGTAGCGCACCGTGGCTATTCACAAAAAGCTTTAGAGAACACCATTCCTGCCATGCAGGAAGCAACAAAAGCAGGCGCTAATTTAGTAGAGCTCGACATTCAACAAACAAAGGATGGCAAGTTTGTTGTTTACCATGATGAGTCACTTAAGCGCTTAGCTAAGGACAAACAAAAAATTTATAAAACAACAGCACAAGATATAACAGGGACAGCCATTCAAAAGAAAGAATTGAAAGGCGAAATCCCAAGCTTTGAGGCATATTTAAAAGCTGCTAAAACAAGTAAGAGTTACTTACTTGTAGAAATTAAAGTTCATGGACATGAAAAAGAAGGGTATGTAAAAGATATTGTAGCGTTACTTAAAGAGTATGGCGTAGCTAATGATTATATTGTTCAGTCGCTAGATAAGCAGGCTATTGAAGATGTCAAAAAAGCCGATCCTACAATTAAAACAAGTTATTTAGTGAAAGATGAAGAAAAGGATATGTACGGTATTACTGCAGAGTTTTTAGGTGTAAAAGAAAAATATGTAGATGAAACCCTACAAAAAAAATCTCATGATGCGCATAAGGGCGTTATGGTTTGGACTGTAGAAGGTGAGAAAGATTTAAAAAAGTTTATTGAGCATGATGTATATGCTGTCATCACAAATGAGGTTGCTAAAGCGGTAGAGCTACGCGATGATCACAATAAAACAAAAGGCATTATAGAGCGTCTATGGCTAATTCGTCAACGACTATAAAAAAAAGAAGCAGGCTTTTAAGCCGGCTTCTTTTTTCGTTGTGGTTGCTGTAGTAGGTTAAGTAGTTTGTAATAAACGTTCGTTTACAATGTCCCAATCAATCGTGTTCCACGTGGTTGCTGTAGTAGGTTAAGTAGTTTGTAATAAACGTTCGTTTACAATGTCCCAATCAATCGTGTTCCACCAGTTGGTTACAAACTCAGGACGTCGGTTTTGGTATTTTAAATAATAGGCATGCTCCCATACATCGATGATTAATAATGGTTTTTTACCTGCAGCAAGCGGTGTATCTTGATTGGCTGTACTAAGTACTTCTAGCTTGCCATCATGTTCCACTAACCAGCCGTAGCCACTACCAAAGCGACTAACAGCTGCTTTTGATAGTTCGTTTTGGAAGTTGTCAAACGTAGTGAAGTATTTTTCAATTTCACGTTTAATATCTGCTGTAGGCTCACCGCCACCTTTTGGTTTCATAGACTCCCAAAATAATGAGTGACAATAGTGCCCACCACCATTGTTTTGTACTGCAGTACGAATCTCCTCAGGTACTTCGTTAAGGTTTGTTAAGATTTCCTTAATTGATTTTTGCTGTAATGACTCATGCCCCTCTAATGCAGCATTTAAATTATTTACATACGTAGCATGGTGCTTACCATGATGGATTTCTAATGTTTGTGCATCAATATAAGGTTCTAATGCATCTACAGCATACTGTAGTTTAGGTAATACAAATGTAGACATTAACGTCATCTCCTTTTTGTCTTATAAGAAATATTGTTTCCTAAAGGAAACTTTAAAGTATATTACATAATAAAGCAAGGTAAATTGCTTTATTGACGTGGTGCACAAAAAATATACCGTTATTTCGACAAGATAATTGAATAAACTAGCAATAATTGTTACAATCATTAAAAATATAGAATTTTCAGAAAACGGAGTGATAATTATGCATGTCAGTGAAGCGCTAGCGATTAATGCAACAAGACACCCAAATAAATTAATTTTTGCCTGTGAGGGGCGTGAGTACACGTATCGTCAATTTAATGAGGAAGTTAACCGCTTAGCTCATGGCTTATTAGCAAATGGTTATCATAAGGGCGATAAAATTGGTATCTTTATGAAAAATTCGGATCATTTTATGTTAGCTTTTTTAGCAATTGTACGTGCTGGCTTTGTGGCTGTACCCATTAATTTTAGGTTAACTAGTACGGAGACATCGTATATTTTAGAGCAGTCAGAGGCTAAGGCAGTATTTTGTGATGATGTGTTTGAAGAAACTGTCGTAGGAGCGAGCGCAAAAACAGAGCGCACGCATGACATTATAGTGCAGCCTAGTGCACAGCACGCAGACTCAGTAGATTGGGCAACTGTGCGTACAGATGATACAAGTTATCCTCGCGTTTTAGTTACGGGTACAGATGATGCCGAAATTTTATACACATCAGGGACTACAGGCTATCCGAAAGGTGCTTTGTTTGATCATCAAACGGTTATTAATGTGCATATCTCTTATACATTATGTTTAACTTTAACGAGTGAACATCGTGCGTTATGTATTGCACCTCTATTTCATTCAGCACAATTAAATGGCATGACATTAACCGCAATTTATTTAGGTATGTTTACCGTGATTCATCGTGATTTTAATCCAGAGGCAGTGCTTGCAGATATCGAAAAATATAAGCTAAGTGCTTTCTTTGGTGTACCTGCGATGTATACAGCATTACTACAAGTACCCAATAAGGAACAATATGATTTATCCACAATTGATAAATGTATGTATGGTGCAGCACCAATGGCCCCAGCATTAATTGAGAGTGCTATGCAATTGTTTGGTACACGTTCATTTTATAATTTTTGCGGTATGACAGAGGCAGGACCAGGTGGCGTATTTTTAAAGCCCGAGGAGCACGATACTAAACTTGGTGCAGGTGGCAAAGCCATGTTTTTATATAATACGCGTGTTGTGGATGAGGATATGAATGATGTAGCACCTGGTGAAATTGGCGAATTTATTATGCGCGGAGCAACTATTATGAAAGAGTACTACCGTAAGCCAGAAGAAACACAAAAAACATTTCGTGATGGTTGGTTAATGACAGGTGACCTTGCGACAATTGATGAGGATGGTTACATTACAGTAGTAGATCGCAAAAAAGATATGATTATTTCAGGTGGCGAAAATGTATACTCAGTAGAAGTAGAGCAAGTATTAAATAGTCACCCTCATATTTTGGAAGCAGCAACGATTGGTTTACCGGATGAGCGTTGGGGTGAGAGTGTAACAGCTGTTATTGTAGCAAAGCCAAATGTAGTAATTGACGAGCAAGAGATTATTGCTTATTGCCGCGAGCATATTGCGAGCTATAAAATCCCACGTAAATTTTTATACGAAGATGCATTACCACGAAATGCATCGGGTAAAATTTTAAAATACCAATTACGTGATGAGTATATTAAAACGCAAGTTTAGCAAACTGTATGCTACAGTTAGCTAAGAGGTGGCAAAGGATGAAGCGTTATTTGTGTACAGCTTGTAAAGTCAAATCAACCGATAGTGCTGAGGAGCTTGCGCGAAAGATGCAACCTCGTATTTGTATTGGTCATGTGGGGCTAGCTATTACAGGCATTATTATTGTAGCAATTGAGTTATTTGTATAGTAGGAATGATGAGGTTCACCTCATCATTCTTTTTTTATGTTATTTTTTATTTTTCGACAGATAACTTGATGTTAAGTAGAAAAATTGGTAAAGTTTTAATTAGAAAGAAAAATCAGAAAATTTTGCTTGAAGGGGAGGAATTGGGATGAGAGAGGTAGTAATTGTTGCGGCAGCTCGTACAGCAGTGGGCAAACGAAAAGGGGCGTTAGCTACGACACGTGCAGATGATTTAGCGGCAGAGGTGTTAGCTGAGGTGGTGCGTCGCGCTACTATTGAAAAGGGGCAAGTTGAGGACGTTATTTTAGGTTGTGTTACCCAGACTGCAGAGCAAGCAGGAAACGTTGCACGCACAGCATTATTAATTGCTGGCTTCCCTGTACATGTACCAGGTGTAACAATTGACCGACAGTGTGGTTCAAGTCAGCAAGCTGTTCACTTTGCCTCGCAGGCCATTTTAGCGGGTGATATGGATATTGTAATTGCTGGTGGCGTGGAGAGTATGACGCGCATGCCGATGGGCTCTAATTATTTGGATACTAAGCCGAGCCAAAAGTTAACGGCACAGCACGAAATTATTCATCAAGGTCTCTCAGCAGAGCGTATTGCAGCACAGTGGGGTTTTAGTGCAGAAAAACTGAATGACTATGCACTCACTAGTCATAAACGTGCATTAGCAGCTATTGCCGCAGGTCATTTTAAAAAAGAAATTGTTGGACTTGATGTTACAACAGACGAAGGCATCAAGCATTTTGATACAGATGAGGGACCACGAGCTAATACTACACGAGAAAGTTTAGCTGAATTAAAAACTGTCTTTAAGGAAGATGGTGTAATTACAGCAGGTAACGCTAGCCAAATGAGTGACGGAGCATCAGCTGTAGTCTTGATGTCTAGCGATAAAGCAAAAGAGCTTGGTATTAAACCCCTCGCTCGTATTGTAGCGCGTTCGGTAATAGGCTCAGATCCAACGTTAATGTTAACAGGTCCTATTGCAGCAACAGAAAAAGTATTGCAAAAAGCTGGGCTTACAATTAATGATATGGATACGTATGAGGTAAATGAAGCATTTGCACCTGTACCACTTGCATGGCTTAAGGATACGGGAGCGGATGCGAGTAAATTAAATGTAGATGGTGGCGCTATTGCCCTAGGTCATCCGCTAGGTGCAACGGGCACGAAACTATTAACAACAATGCTTTATCGTATGCATCGAGAAAATCAACGTTATGGCTTATTAGCAATCTGTGAAGGCATGGGCATGGCTAATGCCACGATCATTGAAAAATTATAAGGGGTGAAGGATATGCAATTAAATGAAGTTGTAGCTTTTATAACAGGTGGTGCTTCGGGAATGGGAGCTGCTACGGCACAACATATCGTGTCAGCAGGAGGTAAGGCTATCTTAGTAGATGTTAACGAACAAAAAGGGCAGGAGCTTGTAGCGAGCAATCCTTCAAGTATAGTGTTTGCCAAAACAGATGTTACAGATGAAGCCTCTGTTAATGCGGCATTAGATAAGGGAATACAAGCATTTGGCAAGATAAATGTAGTGGTTAATTGCGCAGGTATCGCGCCACCTGCTAAGTTATTGTCGCGTAAAGGCATCCATACATTAGCACAATTTGAGCAAGTTATTTCGATTAACCTTGTAGGAACATTCAATGTTATTCGGTTAGCATCAGACCGTATGCAACATAATACACCTGATGTTGATGGGCAACGCGGCGTAATTGTTAATACAGCTTCAGTAGCTGCATTTGATGGGCAAATTGGACAAGCGGCCTATAGTGCCTCTAAAGGCGGCGTAGTAGCAATGACTTTACCTATTGCTCGTGAGTTAGCAGACCATGGCATACGTGTAATGACTATTGCTCCAGGCTTAATCGAAACCCCGATGTTTGCGGGCCTACCAGAGCCAGCACAACAAGCATTGGCACAGATGACACCGTTTCCTAAGCGTTTAGGGAAACCATCAGAGTATGCATTTTTAGTAGAGAGTATTATTCGTAACACTATGTTAAACGGTGAAGTAATCCGCTTTGATGGCGGAATTCGTATGCAACCAAAATAAAGGAGTGTGGGGATATGGTACGTTATCGATTTGAAACAAAGGAGCATGATTTATTTCGTAAATCAATACGTCAGTTTTTAGCAGAAGAAGCTGTGCCCTATTACGACGAGTGGGAGCAAAACCACCTTATCCCTAAGGATTTTTGGCGCAAGCTTGGAGAGATGGGGTATTTATGCCCTCAAGTAGAAGAAAAGTATGGTGGTCTCGATTTAGATTTTAGCTTTGGTGTAGTTATAGGTGAGGAGCTAGAGCGCGTAGGTAGTGGTTTAATTGGTGTTGGTTTACACAATGATATTGTAGTGCCTTATATCGAAGCCTACGGTAATGAAGAGCAAAAAGAGCGCTGGTTACCGAAATGTGTAACAGGTGAGTATATTACTGCTATTGCAATGACAGAGCCCGGGGCAGGGTCGGATTTAGCAAGTATTAAAGCAACAGCTATTCGAGATGGTGATCATTATATTGTAAATGGGCAAAAAACATTCATTACAAATGGGATCCATACAAATCTGGCAGTAGTAGCAGTAAAGACAGACCCAAAGGAGCGCCATCGTGGTGTAAGTTTACTTGTAATTGAAGAAGGGACACCAGGTTTTACTAAAGGGCAAAAATTGAACAAGGTAGGTATGCATTCGCAGGATACTGCAGAGTTATACTTTGAAGATTGCCGTGTGCCTGTAGCTAATTTATTAGGTGAGGAAGGTAAGGGTTTTACCTACTTAATGGAAAAGTTACAACAAGAACGCTTATTTGTAGCTATTTCAGCGCAAATTGCAGCTGAGGATATGTTTGAGCTAACAATGACCTATATTAAGGAACGCGAGGCTTTTGGGAAGTCGATTAGCCAATTTCAAAATACACAATTTAAAATGGCGGAGATGGCAACACAGTTAGAGTTAGGTAAAACGTTTCTTGAGTCATTAATTGAGGACCATATTGCAGGCAAGGATGTTGTCACTAAAGTATCTATGGCAAAGTATTGGATTACCGAAAAGGCACGTGATATTGCTACGGAGTGTATGCAGTTGCATGGTGGTTACGGCTATATGGAGGAGTACAAAATCGCAAGGCGTTACCGCGACATTCCGGTAATGTCGATTTATGCAGGCACTAATGAAATTATGAAAGTCATTATTGCTAAAAATTTAGGTATATAAAAGCCCATAGCATAAGGCTACGGGCAAATTCCTTATTTAAAGGCTACAAAAATTTCGACACGACCATCTTCTAGGTAGCGTTCAAAATCAATTGTGTAGGCACGGTTAATCGAGCCTTCAGACTCACGTTGCCAAATTGATTCCCATGTATCAAAAATATGGGGAGCAGAAGTAATATATGTTGTGTAAGTAGCTTGCGGTAATGCTATTACATCATCACTAATTGGTGATGTGGTAGCTACACTTAACGTATAGTCTCCGCGGTAGTCACTTTCGTAATCATGGTAAATACCATAAAGCATGCCGCCATCATTTTTTTCGCGAGCCGTGTGCCAAACTGCACGGATTTTATCTTGTAATGCATCGTCTGTAAAATTATTAGTACGTACTGACGCCAGTATGTAAACTTCTTTCTCCATAGTAACAACTCCTTTTCTAGATTGTAGCATGCTTGCGCAGTGTAATCGAAAAATACGTTTAAAAATATGAGGAGTGATGAGTAATGATGATGGATACACCTTTATTATTAACGGGATTTTTGGAGAGAGCTAGACGCTATTACCCTAATAAAATGATTGTGTCACGCACAAGCGAAACGATGATACATCGCTTTACGTATACAACATATGTCGAGCGCACAAAGCGTTTAGCTGATGCATTAACAAAGATTGGGATGACAAAGGGGATGAAGGTGGGCTCTTTTGCATGGAATCATCATCGACATTTAGAGGCCTATTTCGCTGTACCTTGTGCAGGTGCGGTATTGCACATGATTAATATCAGGTTAGCACCTGAGCATATTGTTTATGTAATTAATCATGCAGAAGACGAAATCCTATTAGTAGATAGCGATTTATATACGCTAATGGCACCCTTAGTGCCACAGCTTACAACGGTTAAAAAAATTGTCATTATGCAAGATACGCCTAAGTTACCACCAGCGCCGACAGGTATTACACTTTATGATTATGAAACATTATTAGCTGAAGCCTCGGCAGCGTTTACTTTCCCAAAAGATTTAGACGAAAACACACCAGCGGGCATGTGTTATACGAGCGCAACAACAGGTATGCCAAAGGGTGTAGTGTACACGCACCGAAGCCTTGTCTTGCACAGTATGATTAGTGGTTTATCAGATACGCTTGCGCTTGCAGAGCGCGATGTAGTGATGCCAATTGTACCGATGTTTCATGCTAATGCTTGGGGGCTACCATTTGCGGCAGTTAACTTTGGCGCTACACAAGTATTGCCAGGTCCAGCATTTACACCAGCATTGTTACTAGACCTAATTGAACAGGAGAAGGTAACGATTACTGCAGGTGTACCAACGATTTGGTTAGGTATGGTTAAGGAGCAGGATAATGCGCCGCGTGATTTATCCTCATTACGTCTTGTAGTAAGTGGTGGCTCAGCGTCGCCAAAAGGCTTAATTCGTAAATTTGAACAGGACTACGGCGTGCCATTTTTAGTAGGCTATGGCATGACGGAAACCTCGCCCCTTGTTAGTGTTTCTAATTTTAAAGAGGAAATGGACGACTGGACTTACGAAGATAAATTAGAGCTACGGGCTACACAAGGTTTAACAACACCTCTAATTGAAACGCGTGTGATTAATCAGCATGGTGAAGTGCCATGGGATAATGAAACGATGGGTGAGCTAATTATTAAAGGGCCATGGATTGCGAGTGGTTATTATAAAGATGAGCGAACAGCAGAAGCGTTCCAAGATGGTTGGTTATATACGGGAGATATTGCAGTTATGACGCCTGAGGGTTATATTCGCATTACAGATCGGACGAAAGATTTAATTAAATCTGGCGGTGAATGGATTTCTTCTGTAGATTTAGAAAATGCTCTAATGACCCATCCGGCCGTTTTTGAAGCGGCAGTAGTAGCCATGCCACATGAAAAGTGGCAGGAGCGTCCATTAGCTTGTGTCGTCTTAAAGGAAGAAGGTGCAGTTACTAAGGAAGAGCTTATAACTTATTTAGAACAACATGTAGCAAAGTGGTGGTTACCAGATGAAATTGTCTTTATTGATGAGGTACCTAAAACGTCAGTAGGTAAGTTTCTAAAGGCGAAGATTAGGGATAATATTGCGACATATTTAGAACAAGCGTAATAAAACACCTACGAAATTTTCGCTAGGTGTTTTTGGTTAGCTCTCTACAGTTGCATAGATGCCATCATTTTCATTAAATTGCAGTTGAATACGTGAAGCAAATGGGTCCATATGCATTTGTTCCTTCACCCACATGCGTAGTGCGCCAACCATATCGCCAGCGTCTAACATAATTGATTTACCTGGTAAAAAAACCTCCGCACTGTACTGCTCTTCATCATAGCCTAGCTCCACTTCAACTTGCTCAAGAGCTACGTTGTTGTGGTAAGCCTGTGATAGGCAGATTGCGTTAATAATATCGTCTTCACAAATTATCGCCATTGTTTAGCTTCCTCTTCGTCACGTTTCTTTTTCGTTACCATTGACCAGATTTTAGCTGCAAGGAAAACAACTAATAAAATAGCACCAACGTTAACCAGCAAACCTAAAATTGAACCAAGCATACCCATGCCGCTAAATAGACTACCAAATAATAAACCAGCAAGACCACCCATCATTAGGCCTTTCATTAAACCGCCGCTTTTGTTGGCAGTATTTTTAGAAGCAGGTGATTGATTTTTTGTTGTTTGGTTTTGATCTTTCTTTTGAATATTTGTATTAGTGTTAGAGTTGTTGCTTTTGTTAAAGCTTTTTTTACCTGATTTGTAGCCTTTAGCTTCGGCTGTCATGCCATCATCAAAAGGTAGAAAAGCACCAACTGATGAAAACATTAATGTCATTGCAAATAGCGCTGCTAGTAATTTTTTCATTGTATATGATTCCTCCAAAAAAGTTAGTATGTTTAGTTTACATGAAGTGAGCGAAAAATAACAATAAACACGTTAAGAAATGTTCATATCGTGAAAAATGTGCAAATGTTATACTTACTATAGGATTTTAATGTAAAGGAGGCATAATAAAATGGTTTTGCTAGTGGTATTTTTTATTGTTTTTTTAATAATGTATATACAGGAGAAGCGACGCTTTGCGAATGCTGTAGTATTTGGTATTTTTATGATGTTGCTTGGAATGACTCTATTATCGACAACACTACCAGCTATTAGTAGCCAATCTGAGATACTATCTTTGATTTATTTAGCCTTTTTAGTGGCGCTTGTGCCGGTTGCTATTTTTGGTATGACAATTGGGACATTCTTTAATAGCAAAATTTTATTAGAGAAGGAGGGGCGACGACTTAGTAATCTATTCTTCGGCTTAATTGGTTTTGGGATTTCAGTAATGATTATCGCATTCGTGTTTATAGTGTTGTCTGGGCAAGCTGCCAATGACCGTATCTTACTTCTCTATATTTGGGTGGCTATGTTATTTGGTTATGGCTTATTTTTATATAGCTGTGTCGTACTTTATGCAACACTTTATTATTTCACACCCATTTTTTATAAGCCTGATTATATTATAGCGCTCGGCTCAGGCTTGATTGGTGATAAAGTGCCGCCATTACTTGCAAGTCGCGTGGATAAGGCTGTTAGTTTATATTATAAATACGCGGCAAAGAAGGGCGTGCCACCTATTTTAGTAATGTCGGGTGGGCAAGGTAGTGACGAGTTAGTAGCAGAGGCTACGGCTATGCGCGATTATATTGTCGAAAAATACGGCATTCCTTCAGAGCATATTTTAGTTGAAGATCAATCTGTTAATACGGAGCAAAATATGCGTTTCTCTAAAAAAATTATGGATGCTCATAGCGGTGAGCGCGAGTATCGCTCAGTATTTGTAACAAATGAGTTTCATTTATTTAGAGCAAGTCTTTATGCACGTAAGGCTGGGCTTGATGCGGAGGGCGTTGGCTCACGCACAGCGTTTTATTATGTACCAAATGCCTTTACACGAGAATTTATTGGGCTACTCGAAATGAATAAAAAATATCATATTATTATATTTATTTTAGTGACGCTAATGATGGCTTTGCTAATGCGTAGCTATTGGTAAGGAAGTGATGATGTGAGTGAAGCAGAAGAATTATATTTACAAGGCAATGCCGCTTATGAGGAAGGGCAATTAGAAAATGCTTTTCGTTCATATGAGGCATCGTCGGCACTTGGGCATCCCGATGCTACTAATAATTTAGCAGATATGTATTTACACGGAGAGTATGTCGAAAAAAATACGAAGCGTGCCTTTCAATTATTTTTAGTAGCAGCTAAAGCAGGTGTACATGAAGCTATGTTTACCCTAGGATTGCTATGCGAAAATGGTATTGGTGTTGTAGTTGCACCTGAGCAGGCCTATTTTTGGTATCGTCGGTCTGCAAAGTATAACGATGTGATGGCGCAATACCGTTTAGGCTCGATTTATTACGAGGCATTACTCGGTAAGCCACGTAATGTATCAAAAGCGCTTTATTGGTATCAGCTCGCTGCACAGCAAGGACATCTCGATGCGCAATATAATCTTGGTTATATTTATAACAATGAGCAAGACGGCGAGATTGATTACGCTAAGGGACGCTTTTGGTATGAGGAGGCTGCAAGCCGAGGAGATATTTTGTCATGCCGTCGCTTAGAGGAAATTTACGAACTAGGTTTAGGTGTAAAGGCGGATGCCACACGTGCTAAATATTGGTGTGAGCAAGCAGAAGCAATTGAACGTATGAAGGGAGAAAATGAAAAATGAAAACAGTAGCAGTAGTAGGTGGCGGGATTACCGGCGTATGCACAATGCATTACTTGCAACGTCAAGTACACGAAAAAAAATTGGATGTTAAACTCGTACTCATTGAAAAAAATGAATACCTTGGTGGAAAAATCCATAGTGAAGCGCAAGACGGCTTTATTATGGAGACAGGTGCAGACTCTATTGTAGCGCGTCACCCAGGTGTTATTGAATTAGTACGTGAGGTTGATTATGAGGATGAGCTAGTTTATAACGAAACAGGTACATCATTTATTTATACGAATAATGAACTGCACGCTATCCCGAAGGACTCAACTTTTGGTATCCCGATGTCATTAGCTTCACTAGAGGCGAGTACATTAGTATCAGCAGAGGGTAAGGCAGAGGCGCTAAAAGATTTACATATGCCAAACAAAAGCTTTACGAAAGAAAGCTCGATTGGCGAATTTTTAACGTATTACTTAGGTGAAGAGCTAGTACAAAAACAAATTGCTCCTGTACTATCAGGCGTTTACTCAGGTAACTTAAACGAGTTATCCATCGCTTCTACACTGCCCTATTTAATTGATTATAAAAATGATTTTGGCAGTATTATTAAAGGTTTTGAAGCGAATAAGGCGCAATTTTCACGTGCTGCTGACAAAAAGTTTATTTCCTTTAAAAAAGGATTAGATAGTTTGTTATATCGAATTGTTGAAACGTTAACAGATGTTGATGTAAAGCTAGGTACGGGTGTAGAAACAATTGAAGAAGGACGTACACTTCATTTAACAAACCGCGAAACACTGACTGCAGATGCTATTGTATTGGCGCTGCCAAATGATGCCATTGCAAAGTTATTGCCAAGCGAAGCCTTGCAGCCATATTTTACAAAATTTACGACAGCTTCAGTGATTACAATGTATTTAGGTTTTACTGTACCGGATGCGCTATTACCAGCAGACGGCACAGGCTATATTGTATCGGATAATACAAATGTCGTGTGTAATGCCGCAACTTGGACAAGCCGCAAGTGGAAACATACTTCAGCACAAGGTAATTTATTAGTACGCTTATTTTATAAAAATATAAATGCACGCTATGAGGAGCTAGAGGCAATGACGGAGGACGAGCTTACTGCAATAGGTATCGCTGACGTGAAAAATAGCTTAGGTATTGATGCAGAGCCAAGTGTTGTTAATGTTACAAAATGGACGAACCAAATGCCACGCTATGATTTAGCTCATCGAGATGCGCTACAAGGCTTGGAGCAAAAAATGGCTGAACACTACCCAACGATTTATTTAGCGGGTTGTTCGTATTATGGTGTAGGCATTGGCGCCTGCATTCAAAATGGTAAAACAATTGGCGAAAAGGTCGCTAACGAATTATAAATTGAAATCCACCAGTGCCTTACTTGCACTGGTGGATTTTTTGTAAACGATAACATCTGTACAATAGGTAGCATTTTTTGTTAGAAATGCATAATAGTATTGACGTGAGTGAGCCCTAGCGATATGATACTTCACAATAGTTAGAAATTTCATAACATTCTTATCGAGAGAAGCGGAGGGACTGGCCCTACGAAGCTTCAGCAACCAACAGCGATGTCAGGTGCTAAATCCAGCTAGTGAATTACTAGGCAGATGAGGAGGAAACATACGATGCGTAGCCCTCTTTTTTGTACATAAAAAGAGGGCTTTTTTATTTTACTTTAGGAGGAATAAGGTATGGGCTTGCTTGAAAAATTACAAACATCAATTGTTGTGGGTGATGGTGCGATGGGAACGATGCTGTACGCGACAGGTTTAGCATCATGCCATGAAGAATTAAATTTATTACAGCCAGCACTAGTAGAGAAAATCCATAATGAATACATTGCGGCAGGTGCAGATGTCATTCAAACAAATACGTACGGCGCAAATGCTATAAAGTTAGCGCGTTATGGGCTTGCGGATAAAGTAACAGAGATTAATAAAGCAGCAACACATTTAGCTAAAAAGGCAGCGGATGGTAACGTATATGTATTAGGTACAATTGGTGGGATTCGTGATATTCGTAAGACGGATGTTACACTAACGGAAATTTTGCAAGGGGTAAAAGCGCAAGCTACAGTATTTTTAACGGAGGGTGTGGATGGGTTATTACTCGAAACATATTATGATTTTGATGAGCTAGTGGCAACACTTGAGCTACTACGTGAGATGACGACGCTACCCATTATTGCACAGGTATCCATGCATGAAGTAGGTGTGCTTCAAAATGGTAAGCCACTCAATGAAGCACTAACAGAGTTAGAACGATGTGGTGCAGATGTGGTAGGTGTTAACTGCCGTCTTGGTCCGTTTCATACGATACAGGCTTTTGAGCAGGTAGATTTGCCACAGCACGCTTTTTTATCCACCTATCCGAATGCGTCATTGCTTGATGTAGAGGACGGTAGGATTGTTTATGAGTCGGAGTATGATTACTTTGGACGAGCTGCAGCAACATTATGTAAGCAAGGTGTGCGCTTAATTGGTGGTTGTTGTGGCACAACACCAAAACATATTGCTGCTGTTAAAAAACACGTAGCGAGTTTAACACCTATTAACGAGAAGCCCAAGCGCCAAATTGCAGTGGACTTTGTGCGCGAGGCTGAGCCACGTACTGTAAAACCGCTTCATGAGAAGGCAAAACAGGAGCGCTCGATTATTGTGGAACTTGATACACCAAGGCATTTAGAGGTGGAGGGCTTTATTAAAGGCTCAGAACAACTGTATGCGGCAGGTGCTGATGTAGTGATGATGGCTGATAACTCCCTTGCGTCTCCGCGTATTAGTAATATTGCAATGGGCGCAATGATTAAAGAGAAGGGTGTACGTCCATTAACACATATTACGTGTCGAGATCGTAATTTAATTGGGCTACAATCACATTTAATGGGGCTAAATGCATTAGGCATTCATGATATTTTAGCTGTAACGGGTGATCCAACAAAGGTTGGCGACTTCCCAGGGGCAACGAGTGTTTATGATGTTACTTCCTTTGAACTGATTGCGCTGATTAAGCAATTAAACGAGGGCATTTCGTTTTCAGGCAAACCTTTACGTAAAAAGGCAAACTTTTCGGTGGCGGCGGCTTTTAATCCAAACGTGCGTGTAGTAGCACGAGCTGTGCCACGCCTAGAGAAAAAAATTGAACACGGCGCAGATTACTTTATTTCGCAGCCTGTCTATACAAAGGAAAAAATTATCGAAACCTACGAGGCAACGAAGCATTTAAGTGTACCAATTTATATTGGTATTATGCCTGTAACTAGCTATCGTAGTGCCGAGTTTTTACATCATGAAGTACCTGGCATTAAGCTGTCAGATGAAGTACTTACACGCATGCGCGATTGTGGTGAGGATAAGGAGCGCGCCACACAAGAAGGCATCGCTATTGCGAAAGAACTGTTAGATACAGCAGCCAAATACTTTAAAGGCATTTATTTAATTACACCATTTTTACGATATGATATGACATTACAATTAATCGCTCACATTAAGGAAATGGATGAAGCGGCAAAAGGGGTTTCGATTAATGGCTAAGCAGACGATACAACAACAACTAGAGCAACGCATTTTAGTAATGGACGGCGCAATGGGCACAATGCTACAAAACGAAAAGCTAAGCGAGGATGATTTTGGTGGTGAGGCATTAGATGGCTGTAATGAAAACCTTGTATTAACGCGACCTGATGTGCTGTTAAAAATTCATGGACAATATTTAGCGGCAGGCGCTGATTTAATTTGTACAAATACATTTGGTGCTACACCACTGGTATTGGATGATTATGATATTGGCGACAGAGCAGAGGAGATTAATATTCGTGCTGCTCAACTTGCGCGCGAGGCAGTAGATGCAGTATCGACAGAGGAGCACCCACGCTATGTGGTTGGCGCAATGGGGCCGACGACTAAAACATTATCCGTAACAGGTGGTGTAACGTTTGAAACGCTAGAAGAAAACTTTTACATTCAAGCTAAAGCATTAATTGAGGGTGGCGTTGATATATTATTGCTCGAAACCACACAGGATACGTTAAATTTAAAGGCAGGAACAATTGGCGTACAGCGTGCTTTTGCAGTGACGGGCAAAGAGTTACCTATTATGATTTCAGGTACGATTGAGCCGATGGGTACAACACTTGCAGGACAAACAATTGAAGCATTTTATATTTCAATCGCGCATACTAAGCCATTATCTGTTGGCTTAAACTGTGCAACAGGTCCTGAGTTTATGACGGACCACCTACGTTCACTATCAGAGCTTGCGACTAGCTTTGTGAGTTGCTACCCTAATGCTGGTTTACCAGACGAAGAAGGTTGCTACCATGAGTCACCTGAGTCATTATCTATTAAGCTACGAGGTTTCGCTGAAAAGGGATGGCTTAACATTGTTGGAGGGTGTTGCGGGACAACGCCAGCGCATATTAAGGCCATTTGCGAGGCAGTAGATGGTTTTGCCCCGCGCAAGCCACAATCGCCGAGTGCTGAGCATCGTGTTTCAGGTATTGAGCAACTCCAATACGATGACTCTATGCGTCCACTATTTATAGGAGAGCGTACGAACGTTATTGGCTCACGTAAATTTAAAAAGCTTATCATTGACGAAAAATACGAGGAAGCGGCTGAAGTAGCGCGCGCTCAAGTAAAAAACGGGGCGCATGTTATTGATATTTGTTTAGCCAACCCTGACCGCGATGAGATTGCAGACATGAAAGGCTTTATGCATGAAGTCGTAAAAAAAGTTAAAGTACCACTCGTGATTGACTCAACAGACGAAAAGGTAATGGAGGAAGCGTTAAAATTTTCGCAAGGTAAGGCGATTATTAACTCTATTAACCTTGAGGATGGAGAGGAGCGCTTTGATGCGGTTGTACCGCTTGCAAAAAAATACGGCGCGGCTTTAGTTGTTGGTACGATTGATGAAGTCGGCATGGCTGTAACACGTGAGCGCAAACTAGAAATTGCCAAGCGTTCGCATGATTTGCTAGTTGAGAAGTGGGATTTCCCTGCGGAGGATATTATTTTTGATCCGCTCGTATTCCCTGTTGGGACAGGGGATGCGCAATATATTGGCTCAGCTGTCGAAACAATCGAGGGCATTCGTTTAATTAAAGAGGCGCTACCTAAATGTTTAACTGTGCTTGGTGTTAGTAATGTGTCCTTTGGTTTGCCACCAGTAGGACGTGAGATTTTAAACGCGGTATATTTATATAACTGTACACAGGCAGGGCTAGATTATGCGATTGTTAATACAGAAAAACTAGAGCGCTACGCATCTATACCAGAAGCTGAAATTACAATGGCCAATCAATTATTATTCCATACAACGGACGCTACACTTGCTGAGTTTACGGATTTTTACCGTGATAAAAAGAAAGAAAAAACAGAAGAGGACCTACCAAAAACAGTGGAGGGACGCTTAGCGTACTACATTATAGAAGGAACAAAAGAAGGGTTGCTTGAAGATTTACAAGCAGCATTAGCGTTATATGACACCCCACTTGCTATTATTAATGGTCCTTTAATGAGTGGCATGGCTGAGGTAGGGCGTTTATTTAATGACAACCAACTAATTGTTGCTGAGGTGTTACAGTCAGCAGGTGTAATGAAGGCAGCTGTATCATTCCTTGAAGACTTTATGGAAAAGAGCGATAGTGATGCAGGTAAAGGCAAAATTGTGCTAGCTACAGTTAAAGGCGACGTACATGATATTGGTAAAAACTTAGTGGACATTATTTTAAGTAATAATGGTTACAAGGTAGTTGACCTTGGTATTAAGGTTACGCCAATTGAGTTAATCGAAGCGATTAAAGCAGAGAAGCCGGATATTGTAGGGCTTTCAGGTTTACTTGTAAAATCAGCACAACAGATGGTAATTACAGCACAAGACTTTAAGGACGCAGGTATTGATGTACCCATTTTAGTTGGAGGAGCAGCATTATCACGTCGCTTTACCGAAACAAAAATTTCTGCACAGTATGACGGTCCAGTGCTTTATGCGAAGGATGCCATGCAAGGTTTAGCTATTGCTAACCGTTTGCAAGATGATGTAGACCGCGCGTTATTATTAGCTGAGCTTGCGGAGGCTATTGATAAACGTAAGGTTGCTGATGAGCTACGTGCGCAAAAGCCAGCACCAACTTTAACCGAAAAACCTGTGCGTACAATCGCTGATGCTACTGTGCGCGTGCCAAGTGATTTGCGTCGCCATGTGCGACACTCCCATTCTGTACAGCATTTATATCCTTACGTAAATATGCGTACATTAATTGGGCATCATTTAGGCTTTAAAGGAAATGTCCTAAAAGCATTAGCAGACAAAGACCCACGTGCCACCGATTTATATGACTTAGTTACAGGCTATCTTGCAGAGGATTTATTTAAGCCAGCTGCGATGTATCAATTTTATAAGGCGCAAGCAGAGGGGGATGATGTTGTATTGTATGCAGAAGACGGCACAACAGAAATCCAACGCTTTACCTTCCCGCGTCAACAAGTAGCACCTTACTTATGTCTTGCAGATTTTTTAAAGACAAAGGATAGCGGTGAGATGGACTATGTAGGTTTAATGTGTGTCACAGCAGGCCATGGTGTTACCGCCTATGCAAATGAATTAAAAGAGCAAGGTAAATTTTTAGAGAGTCATGCTTTTCAGTCTACCGCACTTGAATTGGCAGAAGGCTTAGCTGAACGTATTCACCAAGAGATGCGTGATCAGTGGGGCTTCCCAGATGCTACCGACTTTACGATGCGTGACCGCTTTGCAGCAAAGTATGAGGGACAACGTTTTTCATTTGGCTATCCTGCTTGTCCAAATCTAGAAGATCAAGAAAAACTATTTGCTACATTACGTCCAGAGGATATTGGTGTGCAGTTAACAGAAGGTTTTATGATGCAGCCTGAGGCATCAGTATCAGCTATTGTTTTTGCGCATCCAGAGGCGCGTTATTTTAATGTATAAGCTAGTAGAGAGGAGAGCGTGAAACTGCGCTTCTCTCTTTTTTTATGACAGATGTCATATAAAACACATGACGTTTTCATCTACTGACAATGATGACTGTATCTTATGATTAGGTCATAAAGAAAAAACGTAGGGAGTGGCAACATATATGACAAGCTTTACAGAAAAGAAAAACCAATTGCGTAAAGATGTAGCACAGTTTGCAAAGTCAGATACACGTAAAAGTATTATGCAACTCGTTAATACATTGGGACCGCTACTTATTTTATGGGTAATTGCTTACCAAACTATCGCAATTTCACCTTGGATTACAGTAGGTGTTAGTGCAATTGCATCAGGATTTGTTGTACGTAGCTTTATTATTTTCCACGATTGTACACATGGTTCATTTTTTAAAAACAAAAAGGCTAATGATATCGTAGGATTTTGGACGGGTGTGTTAACATCATTCCCTTACGAAAAATGGAAGCGTGAGCATACAATTCACCATGCTACAAGCTCAAATCTAGATAAACGTGGTATTGGCGATATTGATATGCTAACACTTGAAGAATATAAAGAAGCATCAAAACTACGTCGCTTTGGTTACCGTATGTATCGTAACCCATTAGTAATGTTTGGTTTAGGACCACTTTACATGGTATTAGTATTAAATCGTGTAAATCGTAAAGATGCAAAAGCTAAAGAACGTAAAAACACGTACTTAACAAATATTACAGTGGTCGCAATTTGTGCGGCTATGATTTACTTAGTAGGTTGGCAGGCATTTTTATTAGTACAAGGCACAACATTATTTATTGCAGGTGCTCTTGGCATTTGGTTATTCTACATTCAACATACGTATGAGGATTCATACTTTGAAAATGATGACGAATGGGATTATGTAAAAGCTGCAGTAGAAGGCAGCTCATACTATAAATTACCGCGCGTACTACAATTTTTAACGGGGAATATCGGCTTCCACCACGTGCATCACTTATCACCACGTGTGCCAAACTATAACCTTGAAAAAGCGCACGAAGAAGTAAAGCCATTACAAAAGGCAACAACCATCACATTAGTTACAAGCCTAGAGTCAATTCGTTATAAATTATACGACGAAGAAAACCAAAAGTTTGTCACGTTCCGTGAAGCTTCTGAACGTCTGCGTATGAAAAATGCGGTAAATATTTAAGCGGAAGCTGTTTCATTAAGCGGTGTATACGGCTAATGGAACAGCTTTTTTGTTATACTAAAGCAAAAACAAGAAAGTTTGTGAATACCGATATGAAAAAGTGGTATACGATTATCCCAAATAGTCCATGGCTCAGTTTATATTTATGGATTATTTTTTGCCTATTACCCTTCTTCTCTTTATTTAAGGATGCTAGTGCTACTGAAATTGGTGTCGTTGGTATGTTAGTTGCCATTTATGTAATTTTTAATCGCTGCTCAGCTATGTCACGTAGTGGGCTACTTTATATGTGGATTAGCTTTGAGATGGTCATTAGTTTAGTCATGACAGTATTTTATGGTTATGTTTACCTCGCTATTTTTACGGCGTTTTCTATTGGGACAATACGACGTCCTGTGGGCTTTTATATTATGTATGGCCTTCATGTTGGTTTTACCGTCATTGCGACGGGCGTGACATTCTTTTTAAAGTTTGATGTATTGTTTGCACAACTCCCCTTTGTGATTTTTACGTTAATCGGTGTGGTGTTGATGCCTTTTACGCTCTATACCAAAACGCGTCGCGAAAAATTAGAGGGACAACTCGAAACAGCCAAAGACCGTATTGCAGAGCTTATTGTATTTGAGGAGCGCCAGCGTATTGCGCGTGATTTACACGACACATTAGGACAAAAGTTATCAATGATTGGCTTAAAGAGCGACCTTGCTGCGCGTTTAATTGAGCGTGATAAGGAACAGGCCTTGACCGAAATTAAAGAGATTCGACAAACCGCGAGTATCGCACTCAAGGAGGTACGCGAGTTAGTTGCCAATATGCGTACAACACGCTTTGAGGACGAGTTAACACGCGTGTCCCAAATTTTACGTGCAGCTGAGATGACCTTTGTTTTTGATGGTGATATTGAAACACTCGATGTGCCACCGCTCGTAGAGAATGTCTTAAGCATGTGCTTAAAGGAAGCTGTTACAAATGTAGTGAAACATAGTAATGCCACAAAATGTGAGATTGGCTTCCACCAAAATTTTAAAGAAGTTTACCTTGTCGTACGAGACAATGGTGACGGTGTGGCACTAAAAAATAAAAAAACAGGTAACGGATTAAAAGGTATGCAAGAGCGTTTAGAGTTTATTAATGGCTCATTTAAATTAGAAAATGATCAAGGTACTGCATTAACTGTCACCATTCCTGTGGCTATAACACATCAGGATGTAACAGAGAAGGCAGATACTTTATATAACAAGGAGTGATGGACATGATACGTGTGGTTATTGCAGAGGACCAAGGGATGCTACTAGGGGCATTACGTTCATTATTAAATATGGAAGATGATATTGAGGTTGTAGGCATTGGGCGTAACGGCGAGGAAGCCATTGCCCTTGTACATGAGATGAAACCTGATATTTGTATTATGGATATCGAAATGCCACTAAAAACGGGGCTTGATGCTGCGGAGGCATTGCAGACGGAAGAGTGTAAAATTATTATTTTAACGACATTTGCGCGCCCAGGTTATTTTGAACGAGCGCGTAAAGCAGGTGTACGAGGTTACTTATTAAAAGATAATCCAATTGAAGAACTTGTACAGGCAATCCGAAATATTATGGAAGGCAAGCGCATTTACGCCCCCGAACTCGTAGACTTTGTTTACGAGGTGGATAGTGAAAATCCATTAACGGATCGTGAGAGTCAAGTGCTTGAGCTAGTGGCTGAAGGTAAAACAACGAAGGAAATCGCTTCGACTTTATTTCTATCCGCTGGCACTGTTCGCAACTATATTTCTACGATTTTAGAAAAACTCCAAGTAACTAATCGTATTGAGGCAATTGCGCGTGTGAAGGAAAAGGGTTGGAATAAATAAAGAGGCTTTGGGGAGCAATCCCCGAAGCCTCTTATTTTTTGCGTTTTAATAATTTACGTAGTAACCATACACTTGCGAGTAGAGCGAGTACGGTATTTGTTTTTTTAGTAAATACTTTGTCTGATACATATTTCATATTTTGTGGGCGATTCGCAACGTGCGTTGTAAAATGCGTGTGCCAGTGTGCACCAGCAGGGAAATAAGTACGTACGTTATAGCCTTCTTGCACAAGTGACTCTTGTAAGGCTACGTCTTGCCCAATATGAAATTGAAACTCATATGATGTTTGTGGCAAATTGTACTCTGCAGCACGGCGTTTTGCAAAGGCGATGATATTTTTATCATGCGTAGCAATAACAGTATAGCTACCTGTTTGGAAGCGTTGCTCAATTAATTCAATCATGTTTAAATCAATATCCATTTTATCTTGGAAGGCAACAGCCTCTGATTCATTGCAAACTTTTTTTGTTAAGGTAAGTGCAGCATCCCGAAACGTTTCGACATCCTCTTGAGCACGGTAAAAATGAGCTTGCACTACAGTCGAAATATGGTCGAAGCTCTCTTGCAGTTGTTGCGTCATGCTAATAATTGTTTGCACATGGGCATACTCAGCAGTTTGTAAGGTAATGAAGTGCTCATATGTACGTGCAACTTCGGCTAATTCATAAAGCATGTTGTAGCACTCGTCTACATCTAGTAATAAACCAAATTGCTCAGGTTGAAGCGTAAAGACAGCGCTTAATCCCTCAGCGTGTAATTGTTGCATTAATAAACGCACATTGTTTTTTTCGGCTGTTACATCAGCAGCATCAATAATTGCGTTGCCAATGTAATCAATTGCAATGCGTTGACCTGAAGCTTGTAGCACCTTACATGTTTCGATAATCTCAGCGTGTGTTGTACCACCGATATATGGCTTAAAGCCAAGCTTTGGTGCAATTGCTTGCACACCATTAGTAAACGTATCACTATATGCGAGTTGCTTTGTTACGTCACGTAAAACCATTGTTATGTCCACCTCTACTTTATTTTGTTAAGTATATCATAGGTTGAGAAGTTGTTTTCGTTCATTAAATAATGCGGGATAGCTCAAAAAGCCTAGCATTAAACTGGAAATGGTAGCATTGGTTAACAATGCAAAAATAATTAAGATTTGAAATTGTACCGCCTGCATAGGGTCAGCACCACCAATAATTTGCCCACTCATCATACCAGGAAGTTGTACGAGCCCAATAGTTTTTTGGCTTTCAATGGTGGGGATCATACTTGCCTTAATAGCATTCATTAGTTGATGGTGTATAGCTTGTTTAGGCGTACCACCAAGAGACAAGATTAATTCGACCTCATCCTTATGAGCTTTAATTTCTGCATCAAAACGATTTAAAAATAAAATCGACAGTACCATAGCATTACCAATCATCATGCCACTAATTGGGATGATATACTGCGCTGTAGCCGGAATAATTTTAAACCCAAGTAAAATACCTTGCGTGACTAGTTCGACAGTAGTGATAGTGGCGACTAGCTTCCAAGTGATGCCTTTAATATGTTTGCCTTTTTTACGCGCATTGAGTGTAGCCGTAGTAATCATAATAACAATCATTAACAGCATATAGGCAGGGTGGTCCCCGTCAAAAACAAACGTCAAAATATAGCCGACTGCAATTAACTGTATAACGGAGCGCACGGTAGCGATAATAACGTCACGCTCTAAACCAAGATTGAGTGTTTTAGATAGTGCAAGTGGAATTAAAATAAAAAATAAGGTGAGCGATAAGGAAAAATAACTCATGCTAGCCCTCCCTCTACAAATTGACGCACCCGTTCATTAGTAGGTGTAGTTAAAATAGTAGGCGCGCCCGTTTGAACTAACTCACCGTCAATCATTACCCATACCTCGTGACTTAAAGAAATTGCCTGCTGTAGATTATGTGTAATCCAAATGATAGTGACACCATATTTTTTATTAAGTTCAACAATAAGTTCTTCAATTTCGGCAACAGCTATGCGGTCGAGTGCAGACGTAATCTCATCAAGTAATAATACGCTGGATTTATTAATGAGTGTACGCGCGATAGACACGCGTTGACGTTGACCACCTGATAGCTCATCTGCTTGTTGGTCAAGTAAATTTGCGCTGAGCCCGACTGAGGCTAGGGAAGCGATAGCTTCGTCTTTTGTGAGTTGTTGTCCTGCAAGTTTGCGTGGAAGTTGCAAGTTATCAAAAACAGTACCTGTAATCATAGGTGCTGCTTGTAGCGCCATACCAACCTCGCGGCGCAGTACTGTAGGCTCGATAGCTGTTAGTGCCTTATTGTTAAGCATAATAGTACCAGCAGTTGGGCTAATTAAACCGTTACATAATTTGAGTAAGGTTGTTTTGCCTGCGCCAGATGGGCCGACAAGTGTAGTGATTTTACCCTTAATGAAGCGCCCTGAAATATGCTGTAAAATATTTTTATTGTGCACACTAAAGCATACATCTTGAAGCTGTAGGGTCATATAAAAAAACTCCTTTTCGCATAAAAAGACGCCCTTAGACGTCTCTAGCTATAGTGTATCAAATACCGGGAGTTTTTCTAAATAAATAATATCCTCGCGTGTTGCTGCATAGCCCTCTGCAAGCACAGCTGCTCGTGCAATAACGGTAGCGCCAACTTGCGTCACTAACTGTTCAAGCGCAGCTAATGAGCTACCCGTTGAAATGACATCATCAATTAAAGCGACGCGTTTACCTTTAAGTAGAGTTGCATCGCAACCATCTAAAGTTAAAGTGCCAGTAGAGAGGGTTACAGGGTTTTGCATATACGCCTTTTTAGTTTGGCGTGCCACAATATATGTAGGTTTAAAAAGACAGCGTGATAATTCGTGCGCAAGCGGGATGCCCTTAGCATCAGCTGTTACTAAATAATCGACAGATGGTAACATGCCTGCAAGTTGTTGTGCCGCGGCTGTAGTAATTTCGGCGTCGCCAAGCAAGCTGAAATTAGCGATAGCTAGATGGTCGCCAATATCAACAAGGGGCAATAACCGCGTTAGCCCAGCAATTTCGATTTCGTATTTCTTCAATGGCTTGTCATCCTTTAAAATAGTATTTTGTACCTAAAAATAGTATAGCGTAAAACACACCTCAAGTCTTCAGGGAAAGAATAATGACAAAATAGTGTATACTATGACTATCAAAATGGGAAGAAGGGGTTTTTATGAGAACCAATTATGCAGATGATAGCTTAGCGTTACACACTGACTTATACCAAATTAACATGGCTGAGGCGTATTGGGCTGACAACATGCATGATCGTAAAGCTGTATTTGAGTTGTATTTCCGCAAGCTACCTTTTGGTAATGGCTATGCCGTATTTGCGGGATTAGAGCGTATGCTTTCTTACTTAAAAGATTTTTCATTTAGTGAATCAGATATCGCCTACTTACGTGATGAAGTTGGCTATAAAGAAGACTTCCTTAACTATTTAAAGGATATTCGTTTTACAGGAGATATGTACTCAATGGTAGAGGGAGAACTCGTATTTGCTAACGAACCAATTGTACGTATTGAAGCGCCACTTGTAGAGGCACAATTAATCGAAACAGCATTATTAAATATCGTCAACTACCAAACATTAATTGCTACAAAGGCGAGCCGTATTAAGCAAATTATACCTAACGAAACAGCGATGGAGTTTGGCACACGACGCGCCCAGGAGATGGACGCAGCAATTTGGGGTACACGTGCCGCTGTTATTGGAGGCTTTGAGGCAACGAGTAATGTACGTGCAGGTAAATTATTTAATATCCCTGTAGCAGGAACGCATGCACATGCATTAGTGCAGGCGTATAAAAACGATTATGACGCGTTTCATTCTTATGCTAAGCGCCACAAGGACTGCGTATTTTTAGTGGATACGTACAACACATTAAAGTCAGGCGTACCAACAGCAATTAAAGTAGCAAAAGAACTTGGTGATAAAATTAACTTCGTTGGTATTCGTTTAGACAGTGGTGACATAGCCTTCTTGTCAAAAGAAGCGCGACGTATGTTAGATGAGGCGGGCTTCCCTAATGCTAAGATTGTTGTCTCTAATGATTTAGACGAATATACGATTTTAAATTTAAAAGCACAAGGAGCGCGTGTCGATATGTGGGGCATTGGTACAAAATTAATTACTGCCTATGATCAACCAGCGCTTGGTGCTGTATATAAAATGGTAGCCATTGAAGACGAAAACGGTGTCATGTGTGACACAATGAAAATTTCGGCTAATGCTGAAAAAGTCACTACCCCTGGTGAAAAGAAATTATACCGCATTATTGACAAAGAAAACGGTAAAGCAGAGGGCGACTACATTACAATGGCTGACGAAAATCCACAGGCAGAGGAGCGCATTAAAATGTTCCACCCTGTGCATACGTTTATTTCAAAATTTGTAACGAACTTTGAGGCACGTAATTTGCATACACAAGCGATTACAGCAGGAGAAGTTACGTACGAGCTACCGGCACTCATGGCAATCCGTGATTACGCAAAGAGCAATTTAGATTTACTGTGGGATGAGTATAAACGTTCACTAAATCCTGAGGAGTACCCTGTCGATTTAAGTCAAAAATGTTGGGACAATAAAATGAAAAACATTGCAGACGTAAGAGAAATGGTTGAGCGATTGGAGGCGTTATAATGACATTACAGCAACAAATTATTGAGGAGCTAAAAGTAGTTCCTTCTATTAATGCACAAGACGAAATTCGCCGTTCGATTGATTTTTTAAAAGACTATGCCAAAACCTATTCATTTGTGAAGGGCTTTGTGCTAGGAATATCAGGCGGGCAGGACTCAACGCTCGTTGGTAAGCTAGCACAGCTAGCTGTTGACGAGCTAAATGCAGAAGTTGGCGAACAGCATTATAATTTTTATGCAGTACGCCTACCTTATGGTGTGCAGTTTGACGAAGCGGATTGCAATGATGCGCTCGCATTTATTAAGCCGAGTGTGACCTACACAGTTAATATTAAACCTGCTGTAGATGCGAGTGTGCAAAGTCTACAGACAGCTGGGATTACGATTAGTGATTTTACTAAGGGAAATGAAAAGGCTCGCGAGCGCATGAAAGTACAGTTTTCGATTGCGGCAACAAAGAGTGCAGTCGTGCTAGGTAGTGACCATGCGGCAGAAGCTGTTACAGGTTTCTTCACAAAATTTGGTGATGGCGCGGCAGATTTAATGCCCATTTGGCGTTTAACTAAGCGTCAAGGCAAGCAACTATTGCAAGCACTTGATTGCCCACCGCATTTATACGAAAAAACACCCACCGCAGATTTAGAAGAAGAAAAGCCAGCGCAGCCAGACGAAGAATCATTAGGCGTAAGCTATGAAGCACTTGATGATTATTTAGAGGGCAAAGGAGTAAGTACAGAAGCTCAAGCAAAAATTGAAGGGCATTTTTTACGTTCAGCGCATAAGCGTCATTTGCCAATTACCGTGTTTGATGATTTTTGGCGTAAATAAGTCAACTAATTTGCTCAAAATGTGAAGAAAAAGTGCATATTTTTCAAATACCTCACAGTTATTTCGAACTTACTTCACAGTTGGGTGCTAAAGTATGAAGTATAGAAAAGAAAACGAACTGGGGGAAGTAAGAAAATGAAAAAGTTAGGGTTATCAGTAATGATGGTCGCAGCACTAGGTTTAGCAGCTTGTGGCGCAGACGACAAAAACGAAAAGGCCGATGAGCCAGAAAAAGTAGAAGAGCCTGCAACAGCTGAAGTAGAAAAACCAGAAGCAACAGAAACAGAAGATATTATGGCTAAGCTAGAAGAGCCAACAGAAGATACAGTATGTGAAGTATGTAATATGAAGGTCTACGTTAAAGACCACGAAATGGGTATGTTCTCAGCGCAAGCGATTAAAGAGGACGGCACAAACGCATTTTACGATGACATTGGTTGTCTTTTAAATGCTGAACTGAAATTTGAAGAGCAAAATACAAAGTTTGTTCGTGACTTCAATACAAAAGAGTGGGTACAAGTTGATGATGCGACGCTTGTAAAAACAGAGCTAAAATCACCAATGAACTGGGGCTATATTTCATTTGCGGATAAAGCAGATGCAGATAAATATTTAGCTGATAATGAAGGTACAGAAGTGATTGAACTAGCAGCAGTACAAGCTGAAGCAAAAGAGCGCTTTGAAAAGAAAAAAGCGAAGATGGCTGAAGAAGGCGAAGGCGAGCATGATATGCACGGCGAGCACGAAGGTCATGATCACGATATGCACGGTGAAGAAGAAGACCACGGCGAACACAAACATTAATAATAAGCGACTAGACTAGAGATATTATCTCTAGTCTTTTCGGCGTTTAGCGAGGTGATAAAGTGAAACGACTGATACTGAGTGTGGGGATGTGGCTCGCTTTTATGATGCCTGCCTCTGCAAACTTACAGCAACAAATTGACGAAGCTAAAGCTGGAGCAACAATAGAAGTAACAGGCGAGCATACGGGAAACTTTGTTATTACAAAGCCACTCACCCTAATTGGTAAAGACGCAACGCTTCGTGGTGAGGGGATGAAGCCCGCATTAACGATTGAGCAGACGCATGATGTAGTTGTGGATGGTATTAGTGTAACGGCTCAACAGCGAGCGATTGTTGTTAAAGATGTGCAAGATGCAGTGATTAAAAACATTACAGCTACAGGGATGCTCATTGGCATTCAATTGCATCGCGCTACTACTATTGAGCTTGCGCATAATACAATAGAGGGAACAGACGCACATTATGCTAAAAAGGGTAATGGATTGGCACTGTTTCAAAGTGAAAATTTACATGTACATGACAATGCCATCACTAAGGTGCAAGACGGGATTTATATCGAAGAAGTAAAGGGTATTACTGTTAAGGATAATACTGTGACACATAGCCGTTATGGTACACACTTTATGTATAGTGATGATGGTGTCGTAGAAAATAATACGTATGAGCATAATGTGACAGGTTTAATGGTTATGATGGTAGACGGCTTTATTGGGCGCGGGAACCACACACGCTATCACAATGATATGAACGGCAGCGGTATTTTATTTTATGATGTAAAAAATGCACGGCTAGAAGGTAACGAAATTACAGAAAATCGTTTAGGTCTCGTGCTACAAAAATGTGATACCGTGCGGGTAGAGGGCAATCAATTTGTAGTCAATCAAACAGCGCTTGAAGCAACCCGTATTGATGATACAAGTTTAGTTATGGCTAATACATTTACAGGTAATATTTTAACAGCGCGTTCGGACAAGCAAGGCATAGCCTTACATGCTAATTATTATGACGATTATACAGGTATTGATGCGGATGGTGATGGCTACGGTGACACACCTTATACGGCATACTCAAGTTTTGGGCAGTGGATGGTACGCCAGCCAGCCTATCAATATTTTGTGGCTTCGCCGAGTGTGGAGTTATTAACCAAGCTTGATAACCAAACTGCTGTAGCACAAGATGTATTAGTAGATGAGCGACCTAAGTTAGTGGCTGCTACTTTTACTAAGGAAGCCGTTAATTATAAACAGACTACACTAGGTGGCTTATTATTTTTAGGTACAGTATTACTATGGAGAAGGGGCGTTAAACGATGAAGAAAATTTTACTTGCGGCGGCAATGCTCGCATTAGTAGGCTGTGGCGAAAAAAACTATGAGCCACATGCATTAAATGAGGAAACAGATATTTGTCAAATTTGCCAGATGACCGTAGCACATCAAGAGTTTGCGGGACAAATCATCGAAAAAAATGGTGACTATGAAGTATTTGATGATATTGGTTGCCTTGTCGAAAAGCTCGCGCGTGATGACCAAGATGAAGCGGATGTAGGAGCGGCTTTTATTAAAGATGCAAAAACGGATGAGTGGATTAATGTTTTTGACGCAACGTATTTGTATGACAAAGAATTTTGGACGCCAATGAACTACGGCGTACTTGTATTTAAGGATGCGACAGATGCAGAAGCTTACCAAGCAGACGCAGGCTACGGCAAACTAATGAAGTTTGATGACTTACAAGATTTTAAATGGGGCATTCATCAATGATGTTTATTAAATTAGAGTGGAAGCAAATGCTAAGAAGCCGCTGGATGCAAATGGTGGGGCTATTATTTACATTTGTTTTTACTACTATTGTTGTAATTCAGCAAATGGCATTGCCTGATGCACAAGGTTTTTCACGCCAAACAGCTTCCTTTTTAAATTTACTATTATTTTTATTGCCGTTATTTATTTTAACAATTGGCAGTATGAGTGTGGCGAGCGATATTGAATCACGCTGGCTCTCTCTGTTAAAAACGTATCCCTTAACAATGCGACACTATGTCATAGGGAAGTTTATCGCAACTGTGCTAGCCTTTTTATTAATTGTGGCAGTAGCGTTTAGTGTTGTGTTATTGCTGGGTGGGTTTTTAGGTGGCGTTAGTTTGCCGCCTGTATTTATTGGTATTACCTTACTAAGCATTTTAATTTTTGCTTCGCTGTCTATTGTGATTGGTGTGCTAGCAAAAACGCGTCTCTATGCGTTAGCATTGGCACTAGTTGTTTGGTCTATCTTTTTATTATTGATTTCGTATGGCTTAATGGCACTAGGCACAGTTATTGCAGGTCACATGCTACAAAAAATTACAGTAGTAGTTATCCACCTAAATCCTGTGGAGTGGCTACGTTTTGGTTATTTATTATTTGCAGAGCAAGCAAGCGTGCTAGGACCTTCTTATTTTGATTTAATTAGCTTCTATCAAACGCTAGCAGGCAAACTCACCTATACATTAGTCACAGCGCTGTGGATTAGTGTGCCATTAGTGCTTGCAAGATTTGTAGTAGCACGAAAGGGGAAGGAAGCATGATTGTCGAAGCAAGAAAAATCGCAAATGTATATAAAAATGGACGTGGTCTCAAGCAAGCAAGTTTTACCTTGCGAGAGGGTACGATTATGGCATTAGCAGGTGGTAATGGTGCAGGTAAGAGTACGCTCATTCGTTTATTAACTGCACAGGATAAGCCAACAAGTGGTGAGCTAATTTGGCATCACTCACGCGAGGTACGCTATATGCCTGATGACGTAGATTTTCCTGCTACACTTACAGCAGAAGAAATTTTGCAGCTGCTTGCAGCATTAAAAAAAGTAAGCAAAGAAGAGCAACGTCGCGTACTTGAACGTGTTGGTTTGTGGGATGTGCGTAAACAACGTGTGCAACAATACTCTAAGGGTATGCGACAACGTCTTAACTTAGCACAAAGTTTACTTGGTGAGGGCAAGCTTATTATTTTGGATGAGCCAACAAACGGGTTAGATCCTTACTGGATTGCTGAGCTAAAAAAAATGATGGCAGAGGAACGCGCCAAAGGGTGCACCGTATTATTTTCGACACATTTACTTAATTTTGCGGAGAGTTTAGCAGATGATGTATTGATTTTACATCACGGCGAAGTACTAGCAACAGGCGAGATGACAACGGTACTACAACAAAATAATGCGCAAGACCTTGAGCAATTATGGCTTGCGAAAATCGAACAAAGGACGTGACTTGGTATTTTACCCTCACGTCCTTTGTTGTCACGTGAGGTCGTTTTCGTTATGCTAAAGAGAAGTTTAAGAGCAGGAGGCTACAAGTATGAATGAAGAAGTACAAAAAATCATTACCAATATTGAGCGTGTCATGATTGGTAAAAAAGATGTTGCCACGTTAAGCGTTGTTGCATTACTCGCTAACGGACATGTGTTGCTTGAAGACGTACCTGGTGTTGGTAAAACGATGATGGTGCGCTCACTTGCTAAATCAATTAGTGCAAGCTTTAAACGTATTCAATTTACACCAGACCTACTACCATCCGATGTGATGGGTGTTTCGATTTATAATCCTCAAACGATGCAGTTTGAATACCGCAAAGGTCCGTTAATGGGCAATATTGTGTTAGCTGATGAAATTAACCGTACATCGCCTAAAACACAATCTGCATTGTTAGAAGCAATGGAAGAAGCCTCAATTACAGTAGACGGCGAAACCATGGCACTTGAGAAGCCATTCTTTGTAATGGCAACGCAAAACCCAATTGAGTACGAGGGTACATACCCTTTGCCTGAAGCACAGCTTGACCGCTTTCTTTTAAAATTAAAAATGGGTTACCCAACAGTGACGGAGGAGTACGAAATTTTAAGCCGTGTACAAGAAGGCACACCAATCCATGAGTTAGAGGCTGTAATGTCTTTAGCAGAGTTACGCAGCTTACAGCAACAAGCAGAGAGCATATTTGTAGATGCTACAGTGCGAGAGTACATCGTACAGCTAGCAAGTGCGACACGTAGCAATTCCTATATTTATTTAGGTGTTTCGCCGCGTGCTTCAATTGCTTTAATGCGCGCCGCAAAAGCGTATGCTTTTATTCAAGGACGTGATTTTGTGTTGCCTGATGATGTGCAGTACCTTGCGCCATTTGTATTTGCTCACCGTATTATTTTACAGCCCGAAGCCCGCTACGACGAAATTGCACCCGAAGAAATCATTGAGCGCATGATAATGAATGTACCTGTGCCGGCTAAAGGCTTTGCATCGCGATGAAGATGGGCAAGCTACTGCAGGTTATTATCCTGCAGATTATTGTCTTTTGCTTTGCTATGTTTCAAGGGGGCTTTGTTAGCTGGTTTATTTTCTTTACGGTAACACCGTTTTTATTGTACGCGCTTGTAATGTTAGTATGGCGCGAAAAAATTGTTTTTGTGCATCGTACTATCACACCCACGCATATTACACGTGGCGAGGATGTTGAGGTGAGCGTCCATGTACGACGTAAAACGGTCTTTCCTATTGCGTATGCAACGCTTGAAGAACATGTGAACCAGCCTAACCTACAACATTTTAGACATAATACTTCGCCTATTATTAAAATAGGTAGTTTTAGCCGTAATTTTATTTGGACATATGAGCTAAAAAATTTGCCGCGTGGGGAGTACCGTTTTGTGGGCGCAGATTTTTACGGCACCGATTTCTTTGGTTTAGGTAAGCTAAAGGCGACAGATGATAGTACTAAATCAATTATTGTGTACCCTAAGCTTCACCCTATTACGTATGTACCCATCCAAGCGGTATTTGAAGTGGGCGCGGCTACCACATCGCGCAGTAGCACAAGCGACTCTACAATTGCTGTAGGTGTGCGTGATTATGAGCAGGGCGATCGTTTATCATGGATTCACTGGAAGTCCTTTGCTAAGTCACAACAATTGCGTACGAAGGAGTTTGAAGAGCGCCAATCAGAGGTGGTTAGTGTGGTAATTGATACGCGTCACCAAGCGCAGTTTGAAGATGTTGTAGAGTTAACAGGCTCATTAGCCCGCACATTTTTTGAGGTGCAAGGTGAGCTTGCTTATGCAGCAACAGATGCTTTGCAACAAGTTTTACATCTGCACCACAAAAATCATTTTGATGACGTGATGCACAAGCTAGCAAATGTTAAGCCTACAGCTGATGCTAGTAATTTGCGCGCACTCAATACACGTGGCTTTGCTTCGATGCTCTTTGTAACGGCTGAGCTTACGGATGAGGATGTCGCTATTTTTGCTCATTACAATTGCCGCGTGATTTGCTTTGTACTTGGCCATAATAAAACACAGCGCCTTGCGCCAAACGTTCAAGTACAACAAGTGACAGCGGGCAACTACCGCAAAGTATTGCAGGAGGTGACACGTAAATGATGAAGCGCTTTGTCCCTCAACTATTTATTTATATTTTGCTGTTCTTCTTATTACGAGAGTGGTTAATACCTGTTGTCGAGCTAACAAATACGGGCTATACCGAATATATTTTAGGGTTTGTTGGCATGGCACTACTACTTTGTTTAGTGAAGATGCCGTGGTTCATTGCGGCAATCCTACAAATCAGCTATATTATAGTATTTATTTTTTACGTGTATACCGACAACCTGTCCCTACTTTCGATGGATGCTTTGCAATTTTTTGCGACAGAGTGGCGCATTAATGTAAGTGCTATTTTTCATTTAGAGCTTGGGCAAGTTTCTAACGTATTTCGTACTTTACTTTTATTTATACTCATTTGGATGTTGGTGTATTTGGTACAGCAATGGGTAACGATGGGCTATAATATTTTTTACTTCTTTGCGATGACTGTATTTTTCATTGCCACACTAGATACATTTACAGAGTATGATGGTGAACAGTCGATTATTATCGTAATGTTTATTGGCTTGTTATTAATAGGCGCTATGTTTATTAAACGCCTCGAAACAACAACTCAAGATCAGTTAACCTTAGGCTATCGCCTACGTCTTTATTTACCATTTGTCATGCTCGTAATTGGTGTCATTGGCATTGGTGTGTTTTTACCAAAGTCAGGTCCATCATGGGCTGACCCTGTAGCCTTTATTACAGGCAGTGATGGTACAAGTAGCAGTGATCGCCGCGTTGGCTATAGTAATGATGATACAAAGCTAGGTGGCAGTGTAGCGGATGATGATACGCTAGTTTTTACAGCTGAAGCACCAAGTGCACAGTATTGGCGTATCGAAACAAAAGATACCTACACAACAAAAGGTTGGGTACAACAGGTAAGCGAGCAAAACACATTACCTTACACGAGCGGTGAGCCGATTGACAGTAGCTTTGAGCATAGCGAGGACATCGCAACTACTGTCATTCATAATGCAGAAGTTGCTAAAAAGGCAGGCTTTATTGTACAGCCTTATGCCACAGTAGCCATTGATGCAGCCGCAAGCGCAATGACTATTGATCAAGGGACCGAAAAAATCACACCTGAAAAACCATTAACGAGTTACCAGTCAACTTATAGCCCGGTGCAGTTTATCTATCAGGACATTCCGCAAACGACAGAGCTTGCACTAGAGGTGTTACCATCTGAGTTTGACCGCTTCTTGCAGTTACCTGCGCTATTACCACAGCGTATTACGGAGCTCGCACAAGAGGTTACGAAGGACGAGGAGTATGTGCTAGCGAAGGCACAAGCTATCGAAGATTATTTTAAACACAATCAATTTGTGTATGATAAAAAAAATATCGAGATGCCCAAAGAAGGGCAAGATTATGTAGATCAATTTTTATTCGAAACGAAACGAGGTTACTGTGATAACTTTTCGACAGCAATGGTTGTAATGCTGCGCTCTGTTGGCATTCCAGCGCGCTGGACGAAGGGCTTTGCGCCAGGTACATTAAATGATGCGATGCAGTATGAAGTAACAAATAACGAGGCGCACTCATGGGTAGAGGCATACATCCCAGGTATTGGTTGGATGCCATTTGAGCCAACCATCGGCTTTAGTGGTGTGGATACGATTGATTATACAGTTGATGAGCCAGAGCCAGAAGTGACTGAGCCAGAAGTTGAAGAGCAACCAGTAGAAGAAGAACAAACAACATCAGCTGAAGATGTTACGAAAAAACCAAGCGTGTGGTCAAAAATTAGCACATGGTTACAACAAAACACTTGGCTGTATTATGTACTTCTGATTGTCATTTGTTTAACTGTCCTTGCGATGGTGATATTACGTAAGCAGTGGTTGCCAGGCTATTATGTGCGTAAGTTTAAAAACAAAGCACGCAATCGTGAAAACTTTATGACAACCTATACCGTTTTAGTTGCACAGTTTGCACGTTTTGGTTACGACCGTCGCACAGGTGAAACACTCAAGCAATATGCAAAACGCATCGACGAAGCCTATGCAACAACAAAAATGCAAGAGCTTACTGAAATTTACGAGCAGCTCGTGTATAGTGAGAGTGGGCAATCAGCAAATTACGAGCAGTTGCACGAAAGTTGGGAATATTTAATCAATCGCACAACTGGTTGATTTTACACACTTATTTAGAGTAGAATTAAACAAATATATGCTTTCATATAAGTTTGGGGATATGGCCTAGATGTTTCTACGAAGTTACCGTAAATAACTTCTCTATGACGGCAAGAGAGCAAGCTGCTTTTTTGCCTATGATGGACGCGTACGAATCTTTTCGGCGCGTCTTTTCGTAATAAGCAACCTAACAATTATAAAGAGGTGGAAAACGTGTCAAACAGTTCGATTATTACAGAACAAGAAAAAATCGTTGTACTTGATTTCGGTAGTCAATACAATCAATTAATTACGCGTCGTATCCGTGAGTTCGGCGTATTTAGTGAATTACACGCACACACAACAACAGCAGAAGAAATCAAAGCTATGAATGCAACAGGTATTATTTTCTCTGGTGGCCCTAACTCAGTTTATGGCGAAGAAGCATTCCATATTGATCCTGCAATCTTTGACTTAGGCTTACCTATTTTAGGTATTTGCTACGGCATGCAATTAATGGCGCACCAATTTGGCGGTAAAGTAGAAAGCTCTGACAAACGTGAATACGGTAAAGCAGACATTAGCCTTACAGCAGATAGCACGCTATTTGGCGACCTACCAACAAACCAAGTAGTATGGATGAGCCACGGTGACCACGTAACGGCAGCACCAGAAGGCTTTACAGTAAACGTAACAAGCCCATCTTGCAAAATTGCAGGTATGGTAAATGAGGAACGTAAAATGTACGCTGTACAATTCCACCCAGAAGTACAACACTCTGTACATGGTAACGATTTATTACGTAACTTCGTATTTGAGATTTGTGGTGCTAAAGGCGACTGGTCAATGCAAAACTTTATTGACATCGAAATCGCTAAAATCCGTGAAACAGTTGGCAACAAAAACGTACTTTGTGCATTATCAGGCGGCGTAGACTCTTCAGTTGTAGCTGTACTTATCCACAAAGCAATCGGCGACCAATTAACATGTATTTTCGTTGACCACGGTTTATTACGTAAAGGCGAAGCGGATCAAGTAATGGAAACATTATCAGATGGCTTTAACTTAAACATTATCAAAGTAGACGCACAACATCGTTTCTTAGATAAATTAGCGGGCGTTTCTGACCCAGAGAAAAAACGTAAAATCATCGGTAACGAATTTATTTACGTATTTGATGACGAAGCATCAAAATTACAAGGTATTGATTATTTAGCACAAGGTACACTTTACACTGACATTATCGAGTCAGGTACAGCGACAGCGCAAACAATCAAATCTCACCATAACGTAGGCGGTCTTCCAGAAGATATGGAGTTTGAGTTAATCGAGCCACTTGCTGCGTTATTTAAAGACGAAGTACGCGCACTAGGTACAGAAATGGGTATGCCAGACCACATCGTATGGCGTCAACCATTCCCAGGTCCTGGTCTTGGTATCCGTGTACTTGGCGAAATCACAGACGAAAAGCTTGAAATCGTACGCGAATCAGACGCTATCCTACGTGAAGAAATCGCTAACCACGGTTTAGAGCGTGACATCTGGCAATACTTCACAGTACTACCTAACATCCAATCAGTAGGTGTAATGGGCGACCAACGCACATACGATCACACAGTAGGTATCCGTGCTGTAACATCAATCGACGGCATGACTTCTGACTGGGCACGTATCCCTTGGGAAGTGCTAGAAGTAATCTCTCGTCGTATCGTTAACGAAGTACCACACGTTAACCGTATCGTCTATGACATCACATCTAAGCCACCAGCAACAATCGAGTGGGAATAATAAAAAGAAAGCCTAGAATCCTTATTTAAAAGGGTTCTAGGCTCTTTTTTTATATTGTTGCAAACAATTCGCAAATAACAAACTTAAGTTGTAGTATAGTTACTTACAATTTCATTAATTGCATCAAGTAATGGTTTGAAATTATTAAAATCAATTTTTTTATAATTTTTAGATACGTAATTTGCAAAAACTGCTTTCCCATAATTATTTTGGTCCTTATATTTTGTAGAATTACGTTCAAAAGTTTTGTTATTTATTATAGTTTCAAGTGTATTAACATCAAATAAATCTTCTATTTCACATTCTTTTTTTTCTTTTACTAATTGATGAGTAGAAAGATAAAGATTAGAACTAATGTTAGCATAGTATTTAGATTTAAAAAAAGCTAATTTTTGTTTATCACTTTCCAGTTTAGTGGCTTTTATAAGTTTGGAAATAGGTTTAGAGTTATTTTCCAATTCATTATCTAAAATAAAAATAACAGGATTTTTAGGAACTACGTTTAATTCTTTAAATTTCTCTGCGTAAAAAGGGAAACTATCATTATTTGTATTACAATAAAAATTATAAAGTTTCTTCATAGAGTCGGCCCCATCTAGTGGGAAATCAAAAAAATATCTTAAACGTTTAGTTCTACGTAAAAATGAAACTTTAAAATTGTATGATCCATCTTGGTTCTTTTTAATTAAAGTTGGATAAAGATTATATAATTTCTTTAAAGCTGATTTTATATAAATACTATCTGTCTTACCTTCAGTAATGATACAAGGCTTGTTATTACCGAAAAAATATTTGTAGAATAAAAACATTTGATATTGTTTTTCTTTTCCATTTAAATCACAAAGTTTTGGTTTAACAGTATTGTTTTTTATGTATATATCATTATTGAACCTATCAATTTGATTTATAAATGCGAATCTACCTTCAAGTTGATTTAGGGTAGCTTGTTCTCCATTTATTTTAAACTCGCCATGTTTATACAATGTATTAGCCATGGAGCGAGTTTCTTTATAAAAATCTCTATTAATATTTATCTTTTTATTTACGACTAATCCAGTTACAACTTGTCTAGAATCTTTATATTGTAAACGAGTTTTCTTTTCATTAATCTTAAAACCAGAGTATTTAATTACAGCTTCTACTCGATCTTTGAATTCCTCAAAGTTTTCTAAGAAATTTGTATTGTTAGTAGAGAAAGTTAAATCATCTGCATATCTTGTATAATCTAGTTTGAATTTTTTAGCTATTTTTAATAACTTCATATCTAAGACGTTGCAAATTAAATTAGTTATTATTGGAGAAGTAGGCGCACCTTGAGGTAAAGAACCATTATAACAAGTAAGTTGAGCTAAAATTGTAGCTATATTCTGAGGGAATAAAAAATTTTTATTTTTCTCAAAAAACCCACGAACTCGTCCAAAATGAAAACTATCGAAAAAGTCTTCTAAATCTATATTAAAAACATAGCGTTTATTCTTATGTACCTTTGCGTTAGTCATAATACTTTTCTTTTTGTTAAAAGCATGAGAGATATTTGGTTTAATATTATTTTCTTCCCAAAATATTATTTGCTGTTTCCTTAAAAGTCTATCAATACTTTTTTGGATTTCTTTTAAGTCAGTAGAAGGGCTATTAATCGTTCTTTCACCGCCACTTTTTTTAGGTATGGTGAAATATGTATACGAATTTTCAATTCTTCTAACATATAAAATATATGTTAATTTTTTTTTTTGAATTCTTAAAGTTCTAGAAAGGTCATCTAATGTAGTTATATTTTCAAAAGTATTCAACTTTTCAATTCCTCCTCAAAAAAAAGAACGTGTGGTTACTCATTACGTTCTATAGGAATCGGCACCATACGGTACAATTATATGATGAATAAGGAACAAATCTCCCTACCATTTTTGTCAAAACTTGCGAAGCACAAGTTAAAAATCTAACCACACGTTATTTATTCATTATAATGTTTTATGACTAATTTTGGAAGGGTATATATTTCTTTTTACTTATTGATTTGGAATCATCTTTCTATTAGCAAATTCACGGTTTATATTAGGATATAAGTGTCCCTGCGTTCCTAATTTTGTCTGTATATCTTCATGTCTTAATCCATCTCGAATTACCAAGGCATTTTCATCTGAATTTTAATAATCATCGAGTGGGAATAATATAAACTTAGGCTCTTCTTGAGAAATCAAGAAGGGCTTTTTATTTTGTTAAAATATATTCCTTCTTAAACATTCCTTTAGTATGATAAAAGAGAAATAGGGGGGATGTAAGATGGCAGAGATTGTAACGCTTGCTGTGGGTATGCCAAAGGAGATGCGCTACGATGAAAATCGCACGCTAGTGACAGGCATTAAAAAATCAGAGGTGGCTGAGGTATTGCTGACTAAACAAGGCTTTATGCATGATGATGTAGCAGACAAAAAGCATCACGGTGGCCCAGACCGTGCTGTTTGCTTGTATCCTATCGAGCATTACGAAAAGTGGGAAAAAGAGTTTGGCAAGCCGCTACCTAAAAGTGCCTTTGGTGAAAATCTCACCGTGCGTGGCATGCTAGAACAAGATGTTTGTATTGGTGATGTGTATACAGTGGGCGAGGCAGTGATTGAAATTACACAGGGACGTGTGCCATGCAGCACGATTGATAAGTATACGTCAGCAAGCTCGCTGATGAAACGTCTTGTGCAAACGGGTTACACGGGCTATTTAGCACGTGTATTGCAAGAGGGTGTGGTGCGTGCTGATGATCGTATTACGCTACAAACAAAAGGCGAAGGTCAACTAACTATAGTAAAGTGCAACCAAATTTATTTTACTAACGATCAACAAGCGATGGCACATATGTTAACAATCCCCGCGCTAGCTGACGAATGGAAGTTTAAATTTGCTAAGCGCTTGGGTAGTTAAACGATATGAGGAAGTGATGGAAGATGGTAGCATTTTTTGCAACGCTTAGTCCTGTTATGCAGGCGTTAGTCGCTACGTTATTTACGTGGGGGATGACGGCGCTCGGTGCAGCGTTAGTATTTACAACCAAAACAATGAATCAAAAATTAATGGATGGTATGTTAGGTTTTGCGGGTGGTGTAATGATAGCCGCAAGTTTTTGGTCTCTGCTATCACCTGCGCTTGAGATGTCTGAGGGCAAAACAATGCCCGCGTGGTTTTCAGTAGCGCTTGGTTTTGTAGGGGGCGCATTATTTTTATGGAGTATTGATAAGCTCATTCCCCATTTGCATCCTAATATGAAAATGAAAGAAGCTGAGGGGATTCATCCTGAGCGTCGACGTCGTAGTACGTTACTAGTGCTAGCCATTACGCTACATAATATTCCTGAAGGTTTAGCGGTAGGTGTTGCTTTTGGTGCTGTAGCTGCGGGATTCCCGTCCGCTTCATTAGCAGCGGCAGTAACGCTTGCGATTGGTATTGGTATTCAAAACTTTCCTGAGGGTACAGCAGTTGCGATGCCGCTTCGACGAGAGGGCATGTCACGTAGCCGAAGCTTTATGTATGGGCAACTATCAGGTATTGTTGAGCCTATTGCGGCAGTCATTGGTGTACTTGCGGTAACTGTAATGCAACCACTGTTGCCTTTTGCGTTAAGCTTTGCGGCAGGCGCTATGATTTTCGTTGTAGCTGAGGAAGTTATCCCAAGCTCACACGAAAACGGCAATAAAGATTTAGCTTCATTGTCATTAATTATTGGTTTTACATTAATGATGGTGCTAGATGTAGCACTGGGCTAACAATAAAAACAGCGTGGACGTTATGCGTCCACGCTGTTTTTATTATTCAATAGTAATGGTTTCGCCGTAAGGTTTTACTTCGCGGTACGTACCCTCTGCTACAGCAAGGTCATAATAAGAAGCACCAACGGATTTGAAAATAGTAATAACCTCATCGTCACGACGCACAATTGTTTCGTCCGTGACCACGTCCTCTAGTGAAGCAAAGATTTGGTCAAATGCCCATGTTCCATCATTTACTGCTGCGATAAATTCACCAGCTTCATGTTTAAAGCCTTCCACATCATCAACGATAATTTGATTATCAGCTGTAATAAGCGCAGTATCAATCTCGCGCATCTCTGGTAAGTAAGAGCCAACGCCATTAATATGTGTGCCTGGCTGTACTTCGCTTTTTAAAATAACACTTTCAGTTGAGCGTGTAGCACAGTTAATAATTTGAGCGTGCTTTGCGGCTTCAGCAGCGCTATCTACCACAATGATTTCAGCGGTTACACCAAAATCAGCAAGTTTTTGTTTAAAAGTAAAAGCTTTATCTTTAGTGCGGTTGTATAAATAAATCGTTGTTAACTGACGTACTTCATTAATGCCTAGCACTTGTTCAAATGCCATGCCACCTGTGCCAATAACGGCAAGTGTATCAGCATCCTTTTTCGCAAAGCGCTCGGTTGCGATAGCAGATTGCGCGCCTGTACGTAAGCGCGTTAAGTACGAGGCATTCATAAGTGCAATGTGTTGACCATTTTTCATATTAGTTAATAGCATAGCGCCTTGCGTAGTAGGTAGGTTTTTTTTGGCATTTGTCGGGAAAATCGAAACTACCTTCATTGCCGCCATTTGGCTTGCAAGATTTAAGCAAGGCATGTAAAGTGCAGAGGCATTGTACTCAGCCACATTAACTACTGTGCGTTCTGGTGCATCAATTTGCCCATTTTTTTTCGCACGCAGTGTGGCACGTACATCAGCGATTGCTTCTTTCATACCGTAGTGTTGTTGAATAAGTCGTTGATTAAATAATAACAAATTACCACTCCTCAATAATTTCAATTTCTGTTACTTGCTCTTTATTTAAGCTACGAATGGCGATAACAGATATTAATGAAATCACAGCCGTCAGCATAATATAAAGTGCGATTGGTACCCAAGAGTCATTAAATTTAACGAGTAGCGCGGTTGCAACAAGTGGTGCTGTACCACCTGCAACGGCAGCGCCAATTTGGTAGCCTAGTGTGATACCTGTATAACGAATTTTTGCATCAAAGATTTCCGAGAACATTGTACCTAACACTGCTGTAATAGGAGCCCAAATAATACCTAGCCCAATGATTGTCGAGATCAGCAGTGCAATAAACGTGCCTTGATGTAAAATCCAAAAGTATGGAAAGGCATATAAAAACATCGCAAGTGTACCGTAAATGTACATTTTTTTGCGCCCTACCTTATCTGATAAGCTTCCCATAATTGGGATTAAGATGGTAGTGATAACGGTTGCGATCATAACAGCAATTAATGTTTCGGTATACGTAAAGCCTAAATATTTTGGCGCGTACGAAATAACAAACGTCCCAAAAATATAAAATGGTGCGGTTTCTACAAACTTTGCGCCAATCGCAATTAATACTTCACGCCAGTGTGTTTTAATTGTTTCTACGAGTGGGATATTTACAACATCACCAGACTCTTGCATGGCTTTAAAGTCGGGTGTTTCGTCAATGCCTTTACGAATCCAAAAACCAAATAGCACAAGTACTGCGCTTAAGATAAATGGAACACGCCATCCCCATGACACAAAGGCCTCTTGCGAAACAACAGACGTAATAAAAGTAAGTGCACCTGTACCTAAAAACATGCCAATGGTTACACCCATTTGTGGGATAGAACCATACAATCCGCGTTTTTCTGGTGGTGCGTACTCATAAGCGAGTAACAACGCGCCGCCCCATTCGCCGCCAATGCCTAAGCCTTGGATTAAACGAAGTGTAACTAATAAGATCGGCGCTGCTACGCCAATGGCTTGATAGGTAGGTAGTAGCCCCATTAAAAATGTAGCCCCACCCATTAAGCTTAGTGTAATGATTAAAGTTTTCTTCCGCCCAATTTTATCCCCAATATGGCTAAAGATAATACCACCAAACGGACGTATAAAGAAAGCTAGTGCTAGTGATGCATACGAAAGTAATAAGCCGACGGTTGGGTCATCTGCAACAAAGAAAACTTGGTTAAATACTAAACCCGCAACTGTGGCGTATAGGAAATAATCAAACCATTCAATTGAACTACCAACTAAACTTGCTATCCATATTTTACGCTCTTGCTTTTTGTCCATACTTTCACCCCTATGTTAAAATTGAAGTATTACTTTAATTTATTACACTGTATAATAATATTAAATAATCTGTCAATTATTATTTGGATAATATTTTGTATAATGGTAAATAGGTGAGGTGAAGTTTGTTGGAAGATTCATTGGGACAGAAGGTACGAAATATACGTAAAAGAGAGAAAATGACGTTAAAAGAGCTATCAGAAAAAACGGGGGTGTCTATCAGTTTTTTATCACAAGTAGAGTTAAATAAAAGCAGTGCTACATTAGAAACGCTACGAAAAATCGCAGATGCTTTACATATTCATCCAAGCGCTTTCTTTAGTGGTGGCGAGGAGCAAGGTGAGGTATTACCATTTACATATGAGGACTTATCAGGTCCTGTGTTAGATGCGAGCTTTAAACCATTAAAAGTGATGTTAAAGCCATTTGAAAACCGCGGGCAAGACATTCAGCATGCGGGGCATGAGTTTATTTATGTATTAGAAGGGGAGCTGTGTATTACGTTAGATGATGAGCGTTTTGTGCTAACAGCTGGACAGTCTAGCTTTTATAGCTCTATGCGCCCACACTATTGGCGTAATGATACGGCAGCGCCTTGTATATTTTTAGTTGTAACGAATGGCTAACACAAAAACCACCTAGCTAGGTGGTTTTATTTGTGAGAATGCGTACGCGCTTTGGCAATACGCTAACTTCTATAGGTGTTTGTAATATAATTTCGCCATCAATATCTAACGTTTGGGGTGGTGTAGTAGTAACTGTAAAGTGTTTACCACTTAGTACCGTAATATTTTGACCAAGCTCGCCCCAGTCAAAGCTGTCTTTAGGTGTAAAGAAGTCACGCAAGGTACCTAATGTTTTAGTGTTAAAAATAAAAGCATTGAGTACACCATCGCTTGGGCTTAAATCTGTGAGGGGCAAGCGATTACCGCCAATAAATAATCCACTCGCAATCATCATCATAAAGGTTTCGCCTTCATAGGATTTGCCGTCTACTGTTAAGTTGTAGGTAAAATCATTTTCTTCACCGAGTGTTTTAAGTGTAGAAAGTACATAGCTAAATTTACCAATAGTACTTTTTGCATCCGCATCTACATTTTCGGCATTTTGCACCATAAACCCAAGTCCTACAAAGTTAAGGGCGTAATGCTCATTAATTTTTAACACATCATAGTAAACCTCTTGTGCTGTCGTTAATTGCTCGGCTGCAGTAGCTACATTTGGTGCTAACTGTAATGTACGCGTAAAGTCGTTAAAAGTGCCGCCTGGTAAAATAGCGAGCGCTATGTCTAGCTCATTTTTCACTACGCCATTAATTAACTCATTAGCTGTACCATCGCCACCCAATGAAATTAATAAATCAATATCCGCACTTAGCTGACTACAGTGCTTTTCGATATCGCCTGCTTGCGTTGTTTGATGTAAGGTAAGCGTTTGGCAAAATTGTGAGAGGTAGGCAGTTGCCTGACCTAATGTGTCATGGATTTCCGTTTGTCCAGATTTGGTGTGATAAAATAAAAGCGCGTGTTGATAGTTTTTCATAACAATCACCTCATTTATTTTTACCACGCTAGCTTAAATGCAAACTAGGCGGAAGACAGATGTTTATTGAATACGGAGAACTAAGTACAATTTTTTATGAAAAAACGAAGCCTGTTGGCACAGAGTTGGATGGTGATATTACCGCCTATAAAAACTACCTTAGCGCAATCAAAGGGAAGGTTTTAGAAGCAGGTGTTGGTACAGGGCGTATGCTAATCCCACTACTGCAAGCAGGTTTTGATGTTGAAAGTGTGGATAACTCTACACAAATGCTTGCGCAATGCCAAAAAACTTAGCGCTATACGGGTTGACAGCTAACGTACAGCTACAAGATTTAACTAAGCTTAAGTTATCCACAAAATACGATGCCATTATTATGCCAACAGGTAGCTTTTGTTTACTACCGAGACAACAAGTGGTAGCTGTTTTACAAGCTTTTCACGCCCATTTATCAGAAAATGGGACATTAATTGTGGATATTATTTTGCCGCAAGATTTTACAGTAGGTGAGGTATATCAGCGTACACTGCCACTTGCTGAACAGACAGGTATATTATTTACTAGTACCTCACTCGAAATGGACTGGGTTAAGCAACAAACTGTAGCATTGCATCGCTACGAAAAGCTAGAGCAAGGTACGCTCGTTCAAACAGAGTTATCGCGTTTTATATTAGCGTGGTATGGCATTGAGGAAATGACAATGTTATTGCAGGCAGCAGGTTTTACGAGTGTAGCCCATAGTATTAACGAAACACTAGTTACCTTTTATGCCAATTAAAAAAAGCACCGTTACGGGTGCTTTTTTTACGTTCATTATGCTGATCTAAGGTTAAACAATAAGGGGAGTTAGCTTGTTTATTGATCTTCAATGATAATGTACGTCATTTTAATAGGACCATGTACGCCAACTACTAAGATCATTTCGATGTCAGCAGAGTTACTTGGGCCTGTAATGAAGTTTACGCATGACGCAACTTGCTCACCGCGCTCAATCATTGCGCTGATAGTAGCGGCAGCCTGTGTCATACGTGGTACGATTGTGCTTTTTGGGATAAGGATGATTGAGTTTTGGGGTAGAAAACTAATCGAGCGGCCCTTATCTTTATCGCTAAACAATACAGCTGTACCTGATTCGGCAAGTGTCATTTCACTTACCATAATACCAACGTCCGCGCGTTCAGCAAACGTGATATTATCCTGGCCACAACGCTCTTGCCATTGATGGGTAGCAATCTCTTGTTGTGGCCAGTGTTCTGTAATAAGTGGCAGGACGCCAAAGTCTGCAAAGCGTTGGTCTGTCGAAGTAATGACAGAGGTAGCTTTATAGTCAGTCACGACTTGCTGTAGGGTAGCTACTAGATCAGCAGTCGTTGTGGTAATTGCTTTTGTATGAATGTTTTTACATTGCTCTACTAAAACATCAACGAGTTCCTCCTGCGTAGCGTTTGCTAATACTTGGTGCTGTGGCCCAAACGAAAAATTACGCTCAGGGCGAGAAGTAGGTTGTGGTCGTCCGAGCTGTTTGGCGATTTTACTTAAAAATTCATTGCGATTTTCGATCATGATTACTTCTCTCCTTTCGAGCGGTTTTTCATCCAGCCGCGGAAGCTTTCTTTGTTTGGCGCAGGGAAGTCACGTTCTTCTGTCCAAGCCTTGAGCGGACCTGGACCCTTTTTAATCGTGTCGCCCTTAGTAAATGGTGACATGAGCGGTGCCGCCATTTTATTTGCCATACCATAAAGTCCGCTTGACGCAGCACCAAAACCAAATGCCTTCATCATCACTTTTTCAGATATTGGTGCTTTGCCTTCATTTTCGACAATGACTTGACGGTGTTGATGTAATAGTTGGTGAAGCGGAATTTTTACAGGGCAAGCATCTGTACAAGCTCCACAAAGTGTTGAGGCATACGGTAATTCTTTATAATCTTCGTAGCCACCAAGCAGTGGTGAGAGTACAGCCCCAACAGGACCAGAGTAAATCGAGCCATAAGAGTGACCGCCAACATGGCGGTAAACAGGGCAAACATTTACACAAGCTGCACAGCGAATACATTGTAAAATCGATTGGAATTCGCCACCTAAAATATCAGAGCGCCCATTGTCTACAATAACTAAATGAAACTCTTCAGGGCCATCTACATCGCCCTCATCACGCGTGCCTGTTAAGGTTGTAATATAGCTTGTTAGCTTTTGCCCTACAGCACTGCGCGTTAATAAACTAACGAGTACTTCCATCTCTGCAAACGTTGGTACAATACGCTCCATGCCCATTACGGTAATTTGTGTTTTAGGTAATGCCGCAACTAAGTCAGCATTGCCCTCGTTTGTGACAAGTGTAATTGAGCCGCTCTCAGCAATCGCAAAGTTACATCCTGTAATGCCAATGTCTGCAGTTAAATAATCTTGACGCAGTTGCTCACGCGCGTGAAGTGCTAGCTCCTCAGGTAATGAAGATTTTGTATAACCTTGTTTTTCTTTAAACACATCGCGGATTTGCTCTTTGTTTTTGTGTAGAGCAGGTACGACAATATGTGACGGTGGTTCATGGTCATCCACTTGTAAAATATATTCACCAAGGTCAGTTTCGATTACTTCACAGCCTACTGCTTCTAGTGCCGCATTCATATGAATTTCCTCTGTCACCATTGATTTTGATTTAACGATTTTTTTGGCGTTTTTCTTTTTGGCTACATCTTGAATATAGCTTGCAGCTTGCTCTTTTGTTTCGGCAAAGTAAACATGCCCACCGCGCTTAGCCACGTTTTCGCTCAGCTCATATAAATAATAATCAAGGTTAGCCAACACATGTTGACGGATTTCCTCACCGTGTGAGCGCCAGTCTTCCCAGTTGCCTAACTCTTCAGCTGCGCCTAAGCGGCGTGTTTGAAAGCGTTGCTGTGCAGAAGAAACCGCTCCGCGCATAAAATCATCAGCGAGATTTTCTGTTACACGCTCTTTAAATTGTTTATCACTCGTTTTCATCGACATTGTACGACCTCCTTAGCTATTATTTAATACTTCAGCGATATGCATAACTTTAATAGGCTTGCCCTCACGTGTAATACGTCCACCAATATTAATTAAACAACCTGCGTCTGCACCAATTAAATAATCAGCGCTTGTTTCTTCAGCTGTACATACTTTTTCGTCTACCATTTGTCCTGAGATGTCACCCATCTTAACTGAAAACGTACCGCCAAAGCCGCAACAACGATCTTTGTCTGGCATTTCGATATACGTAAGTCCTTCAACAGCTTGCAACAGCTGAAGCGGAGGATTTTTAACGCCAAGTAGGCGCGTCATATGACAAGAGCTATGGTATGTAGCAGTGCCGTCTAGTTTAGCGCCCACGTCTACAATGTTTAAAACATTCACAATAAAATCCGTTAGCTCATACGTTTTATCCGCGAGTGCCTGCGCCTTTGGATGCCAAACTGCATCGTCTTTAAATACGTGTGGGTACTCGGTAAACATATAAGCGCATGAGCCTGACGGCGAAACAACATACTCCGCATGCTCAAATGTGGTAATCATTTTCTTCATTGCTTTTTTTGTTTCTTCTACATAGCCGCTATTATAAGCAGGTTGCCCACAACAAATTTGTCCTTCAGGGAAATCAACCTCACAGCCAAGCTTCTCCAATAGCTCAACTGTTGCTTTACCGACATTGCCTTGAAACATATCTACTAAGCAAGTAGCGAATAACGTTACTTTCATCACTGTCACTCCTTTTATCAAATCGACAGGTCATCAGATGACTTTGAAAACATCATACTACAAACCACAATCGAAAAGAAAGAAATTTTCAAAAAATTTTACACAGGGCGTGAAAAAATGCGTTTTTCGGCAAAAAAAATAACCTGTGATAGCATCAGGTTATTTTTGCTCGATATGTTGAATAAGAGTAGCACGTACATTTTCTAAGTGAAATTGCATAGCATCTTCAGCTGCAAGTGAGTCTTGGGCGAGTATAGCTAAGTAAATATTTTTGTGTTGTACAAATAGTTGCTCCGTCGTAGTTTTTTCGGAGTACAGCCAAATGCGTCGTGTTTCACGCATAATATCAATCATAGTTTCGGATACTTGCGCTAATAAATGCTCAAGCATTGGATTTTGAGTAGCGCGAGCGATGGCGGAGTGAAAGTTATAATCTGTGCTTTCGCCTAGCTCGTGGTCACCATGCGTATTTTGCATCTTCGTTAAAATATTTTTGAGCACAGCAAGGTCGTCAGCCGTACGATTTTGTGCAGCCTTGCCTGCAATGCCAATCTCTAAAATTTGGCGCATCTCAAGTAAATGCTCAATATCAGTTTTATTGAGTTGTGGGGCAAAGGGAAATAATAAATCTTGCTTGGGCGGCTCAATGACAAATGTGCCAGAGCCTTGCTTGATTTCAATTAGCCCCATTGCTTTGATAGCAGCAAGCGCCTCGCGTACAGCGGAGCGGCTCACCTGTAATTGCTCGGCTAATTGCTCCACAGAGTCTAGGCGATCGCCTGGCTGTAATTTGCCAGAGGTAATTGATTCGAGTAAGACGTCTGCAACTTCCTCGTAAATTTTTTTGGTTTTAATTTTTTTATAAGCCAATCCTTACACCTCACTACATACTAATTCATTTTATTATACATCATTACGGAATTTGAGAATTTTTAAAAAATATATTGAATGTTTAGAATTTAGTAACTATAATCATATCATCTAATCATCTGATGACTTCGCGAGGGGGAGTTGGAAAGAGAAGAAAATGAGAGGGGCGAGAAAAATATGAGTTTTACGCAGAATTTCACAGCTGTTGGAGGGAGCCTTTGGCTGTCCGCATTAGTAGCGATTATCCCGATTTTGTATTTCTTTTGGGCATTAGCAATTAAAAAAATGAAAGGCTATGTAGCAGGTTTTACAACTTTACTTGTAGCGTTAGTATTAGCAGTATTTGCTTACCAAATGCCAGTAGCGACCGCATTGATGTCCGCAACACAAGGCGCGGTGTATGGTTTACTACCAATTGGTTGGATTATTGTAACGTCAGTATTTTTGTACAACATCACAGTCAAAACGGGGCAATTTAATATTATTCGTTCGTCGGTGCTGTCCATTACAGAAGATCGACGCATTCAAGCATTACTCGTAGCGTTTTCATTTGGCGCATTTTTAGAAGGTGCAGCAGGATTTGGTGCTCCCGTAGCTATCTCGGCAGCCTTATTAGTAGGGCTAGGTTTTAACCCATTAACAGCGGCTGGACTTTGTTTAATTGCTAATACAGCGCCTGTTGCTTTTGGTGCGATTGGTGTACCAATTACTGCAATGGAGGGCCCAACAGGTATTGCAGCAATGGAGATTTCTAAAATGGTTGGACGTCAATTACCATTTTTAGCTGTGTTTATTCCGTTCATTTTAGTTATGATTATGGTAGGTTTTAAGAAGACACTAGAAGTTTTACCAGCTGTTATTGTGTCAGGTGTATCATTTGCGATTACACAATTTTTAAGCTCAAACTTCTTAGGGCCTGAGTTACCAGACGTATTATCAGCATTAGTATCATTATTTGCGTTAGCATTATTTATGAAGGTATGGCAACCTAAAACAATTTATCGTTTTGCATCTGATGATGAGGTTGCAGCACAAGAAGAAAAATACAGTGCAGGTAAGATTACATTAGCGTGGTCACCATTTATTGTATTAACCGTGTTTATCTCATTCTGGGGTATTCCTGTTATTAAAAAGGCATTGATTGGTGCGTACGAGGGCGATAATATTGTACTACAAGGTGTTAATGTACTAGGTAAGTGGTTAACATTTTATCCTGAGGTTCCCTTCTTGCATAACCTTGTCATTAACGGCGCAACAAATGAGCCGATCCCAGCACTTTATAAGCTCGAAATTTTAGGCGCAGCAGGGACAGCGATTTTACTTGCAGCAGTTGTAACGAAGTTTTTATTTAAAGTAAAGTGGTCAATGTTCTTCAGTATTTTTGCTAGTACGGTAAACGAAATCAAATATCCGTTACTCACGATATGTTTTGTCGTAGGTTATTCGTATGTGACAAATGCTGCTGGCATGATGACGACGCTTGGTTTAGTATTAGCTAAAACAGGAATGCTCTTCCCGTTCTTTTCGCCAGTGCTTGGTTGGCTTGGTGTATTTATTACTGGTTCGGATACTTCTGCCAATGTATTATTTGCAAAATTGCAACAGGTTACGGCAGGCTCAGTTGGTATGGACCCAGTGCTTGCACTTGCGGCTAACTCATCTGGTGGTGTTACAGGTAAAATGATTTCGCCTCAATCCATTGCAGTCGCAGCAGCGGCAGTTGGCTTAGTAGGGCGTGAGTCAGAATTACTGCGTTTCACACTCAAGTACAGCTTATGGCTACTACTTGCGATTTGTATAATGACATTTTTACAAAGTAATGTACTATCATTCATGATTCCATAGGGGGTAAAGAAATGACAACGATTCAAAAGATTTTAGTCGCAAACCGAGGAGAGATTGCGATTCGCGTATTTCGCGCATGTACCGAACTGAAAATGAAAACGGTTGCAATCTATTCTAGCGAGGATAGCGGCTCGTACCATCGCTATAAGGCAGATGAAGCATATTTAGTTGGTAAAGGTAAAAAGCCTATTGATGCTTATTTAGATATCGAAGGGATTTTAGCTATCGCGAAGGAAGCGAATGTTGATGCGATTCACCCGGGCTATGGCTTTTTATCTGAAAACGTAGACTTTGCACGTCGTTGCGAAGAAGAAGGAATTGTTTTCATTGGACCAAAATCAGAACAACTCGACATGTTCGGAGACAAGGTAAAAGCACGTGAGCAAGCAATTGCAGCAGCTATCCCTGTTATCCCTGGTACAGATGGTCCTGTGGAGAGCTTACAAGAAGTACAAGATTTTGTGGATACTAATGGCTTACCAGTGATGATTAAAGCATCACTTGGTGGTGGTGGTCGTGGTATGCGTATGGTGCAAAAAATCGAAGACCTTGCATCCTCATATGAGCGTGCGAAGTCAGAGGCAAAGGCGGCATTTGGTTCGGATGAAGTATATGTTGAAAAATGTATCGTTGAACCAAAGCATATTGAAGTACAAATTATTGGTGATGCACATGGCAATATTGTGCATTTATATGAGCGTGATTGCTCCATCCAACGTCGCCATCAAAAGGTTGTAGAGATTGCACCATCAAACTCTATTAGCAAAGATTTACGTCAGCGTATTTGTGATGCAGCTGTTAAGCTAATGAAAAATATTAATTATATTAATGCGGGTACTGTGGAGTTTTTAGTAGCAGGCGATGAATTTTACTTCATCGAGGTTAACCCACGTATCCAAGTTGAACATACGATTACAGAAATGATTACAGGCATTGATATTGTGCATGCGCAAATTAAAGTAGCACAAGGTTATGAGTTACATGGCAAAGAAATTAATATGCCACAGCAACAAGATGTACCGCTATTTGGCTTTGCTATTCAATCGCGTGTAACAACGGAAGATGCACAAAATGATTTTATGCCTGATACAGGTAAGTTAATGGTATACCGTTCAAGCGGTGGCTTTGGCGTACGATTAGATGCGGGTAATGGCTTCCAAGGTGCGGTCGTAACACCTCACTACGATTCATTACTTGTTAAAATTTCGACATGGGGTACAACATTTGAAGAAGCGGCGACGAAGATGGTACGTAACTTAAGTGAGTTCCGTATTCGTGGTGTTAAAACAAATATCCCGTTCCTTAGCAATGTCGTGGCGCAACAAAACTTCCTATCAGGTGAGTTTAATACAAGTTTTATTGATACAACACCAGAGTTATTTAATATCGAAAAGCGTAAAGACCGTGGTACGAAGTTATTAAATTATATCGGCAATGTTACATTAAATGGCTTCCCAGGGATTGAAAAACGTAAAAAACCAATTTTAGATCACCCGGTTAAACCAAAAATTATTACCGACCTTAAACCATTTGGCACAAAACAGATTTTAGATGAGCAAGGTGCGGATGGTTTAGTAAATTGGATTAAGGCGCAAAGTGATGTGCTATTAACAGATACTACATTCCGTGATGCGCACCAATCCTTACTAGCGACGCGTGTGCGCTCGCAGGACTTATACCAAATTGCAGATGAAACAAGTCATTTACTGCACAACTTCTTCTCATTAGAAATGTGGGGCGGTGCAACGTTTGATGTATCTTACCGCTTCCTAAGTGAAGACCCATGGGCGCGCTTAGAAAAGCTACGCAAGCAAATTCCAAACGTGTTATTCCAAATGTTGTTCCGTGGTAGTAACGCAGTAGGTTACTCAAACTACCCAAACAATGTGATCCGTGAATTTATTAAAGAGTCAGCGCAATCAGGTATTGATGTATTCCGTATTTTTGACTCATTAAACTGGGTTAAAGCGATGGAAGTTGCCATTGATGAAACACGAGCACAAGGCAAAATTGCCGAAGCAGCGATTTGTTATACAGGCGATATTTTAGACCCAAGCCGAACAAAATATACCGTTGACTACTATAAAGACATGGCGCGTGAGCTTGAAAAAACAGGTGCACATATTTTAGCTATTAAAGATATGGCAGGCTTATTAAAGCCAGAAGCTGCTTACCGTTTAATTTCGGAGTTGAAAGATGCTACAGACTTACCAATCCATCTGCATACGCATGATACGAGTGGTAATGGTAACTTCCTTTATGCGCGTGCAATTGATGCAGGTGTAGATATTATTGATACAGCTGTAGGCTCAATGGCAGGCTTAACTTCACAACCAAGTGCTAACTCACTGTACTATGCGATGGCAGGTAATGAACGTAAGGTGCGCGCGGATATTGACGGGCTACAAAAGCTGTCTGCATATTGGGGCGATGTGCGTAAGTATTATGTTGACTTTGAGTCAGGTATGAATGCGCCACATGCAGATGTTTATAAGCACGAGATGCCTGGTGGTCAATACAGTAATTTACAACAACAAGCAAAAGCAGTAGGACTTGGCGGACGTTGGGATGAAGTGCAAGACATGTACGCTACAGTTAACCTAATGTTTGGCGATGTCGTTAAAGTAACACCGTCATCAAAAGTTGTAGGGGACATGGCATTATTTATGGTGCAAAATGATTTAACAGAACAAAATATTTATGAGCGCGGCGTTGCTATGGACTTCCCTGACTCAGTAATTGAGTTCTTCCAAGGCTATTTAGGGCAGCCACATGGTGGTTTCCCAAAAGAACTACAAGCATTAATTTTAAAAGACCGCGAAGCTATCACAGACTTACCAGGTGATTTACTAGAGCCTGTTAATTTTGAACAACTTGCAGATGTATTAGATGAGCGTTTAGGACGCACACCAACGAATCAAGAGTTATTGGCGTACGCACTTTACCCTAAGGTATTTGAGCAATACACTAAAACATTTGATCAATACAGTGACCTTTCAGTGTTAGATACACCAACCTTCCTTTATGGTTTACGTTTAGGTGAGGAAGTTGAGGTTGAAATCGAAAAAGGTAAAACACTTATTATTAAATTAGTATCAGTAGGTGAGCCACAGCATGATGGCACGCGTGTGATGTACTTTGAATTAAACGGTCAATCGCGTGAAATTATTATTCAAGATATGACGGTTGAAGTAGATAATGCGGCAGCAGTAAAAGCTGATCCAGCTAATCCAAAACAAATTGGCGCGACTATGCCAGGTACAATTTTAAAAGTAGTTGTATCCAAAGGCGCTAAAGTTAGCCGAGGCGACCATTTATTAATTACTGAGGCTATGAAGATGGAAACAACCGTGCAAGCACCAGTAGATGGTATAGTGAAAGAAATTTATACAACAGCAGGTGACACGATTTCCACAGGTGATTTATTAATTGAATTAGAATAAGCAAAAGAGGCGTTGCATATGCGACGCCTCTTTTCGTTTAACGTTTTGTTAAAAATACTTGTTGCGCAGCGAGTACACCAGTACCTGCTGTAAAGTTATAGCCTAAGTCTTGCAGTGCAGCTTCCATTAAGGAAACAGCCTGTAAAACATCGCTAGGGAAGCAATAGCCCATATGCCCAAAGCGGAAAATTTCGCCTTGTAATGGGCCAAGTCCGCCTGCAAAATCTAGGTGGTAATTTTGCTTTAAGGTACTTAAAAATTCAGCTAAATCTAATCCTTTTGGTGTTTTGATAGCTGTAATTGTTGGTGAAGCGTAAGCATCTTCTGTTAGTAACTCAATATCGAGTGCACGCATTGCAGCACGCGTCATATCTTTCATTAGTTCATGACGTGCAACCGTGTTAGCAAAGCCGCCCTCTTCATCTATTAAATCACAAACAGCTTGTAAGCCATAAATGAGCGTAACGGTTGGTGTATTAGGCGTCATGCCTTTTTGTGCCCAACTACGATAGCTTTGAAGGTTTAAATAATACGCCTGTGTATGATTTGCTTCTACAGCTTGCCAAGCGCGTTCACTTAAGCTAATAAAAGATAACCCAGGTGGAAGCATCATGGCCTTTTGTGAGCCTGTGACTAAAATATCCACACCCCAATTATCCATTTCAGCAGGTGCTCCACCTAAGGCACTTACGCCATCAACAATCACAAGTGCATCTGTTGTATCATTTACCACTTTTGCAAGTTCCGCAACAGGGTTTAAAATGCCAGTTGATGTTTCGTTGTATGTCATAAAGACAGCCTTAATAGAAGTAAGTGGTGCTAAAAAATCCGCAAGCTCCTGTGCTGTACAAGCCTCACCCCAAGGCTTTTCGAGCTTATGTACGTTAAAGCCGTACTGCTCACAAATCCCAACAAAGTAGTCACCAAAAGCGCCAACTGTAATTACGACAACATCATCGCCTGCTTGAGCTACATTAACGGCAGCTGCTTCGAGTGCAGCTGTACCGCCACTTGGTAATAGTAGTACTTCGTTAGTTGTACCAAAGACCATTTTCACACGCTCTGTAACATTACGGTAAAGCGTCACAAACTCTGGGCTACGATGGCTCATAATGTTTTGATTCATCGCTAGTTCAACACGTTTTGGAATTGGCGTTGGACCAGGATGGCGTAAAATATTTTCGTACATGCGTCCCATCTCCTTGCAAATCAGAATTTTCAAATTACACTTTCATTATAGCGTATTTACTGGAGCTTTAAGGAAACAATTTCACTCTTTGTACCGATGCGCATTGGTGGACCCCAAAAGCCAACCCCGGAGGATACTACGACTTGTACACCGCTAGGTAAACGCTTATAGCCATAATCAACAGTAAAGAGTTTCTTTGTGATTAGCCCAAACGGAAATAGTTGCCCCTTATGCGTATGACCAGACACAATTAAATCCACATCGTGGTAGTCATCGATTGTAGATGGCTGATGGTCAAGCACAATGGTTGGCATCGCTTGTAGAGCGGGCATAGGGGCACGCGGCAAACCTTGTTGCCCAATAGGGTGGATGTCTTTACGCCCAACAAGTTGTAGACCATTGATTATTGTGACCTCATCCTCAAGGAGCGTCACCTTTGTAGTAGCAATGAATGCGCGCATTGCATCAAATGTATCGCCTGCATCATGATTACCCCAAATTAAAAAGCTAGGCGCTGTAATGGTATTTAATAACGCAGCGATTTTATCAGGTTGTTTAATCGCCGCAAAATTACTATCAAATAAATCACCTGCAATTAACACGACATCAGGCTCTAATGCATTGACACGTGCAACAATTTTAGCAAAATGCTTGTCATCAATAATATAGCCAAGATGGACATCATTAATGAGTACCGCGTGTTTGATAGCAGTAGGTGCACTTAGTGTGACTTCATAATTGGTAAGTTTGATTTGTTTAGCATGCCACACCCCGTAACCAAAGAGGAGTAGGGTAAGGCTAAGTGCAATATAAAAACTAGGGAAGGGTAGCAACTTACTAATCGCAAATATAACAAATGCCAATAAGCCTAACCCCATCCAATAGTTACCGAGCTTACCAATAAAGGCGCCAACACTTTTTGTACGCACAAGCATTGTAGCGAGTGTCGTAAGTGTTAGGAGTGCCACAATACTATAGCTTAGTAACGCAAATGATGGAAACATCGTCGCAAATTGTAAGGCAACAAAGTAATTGGCTGCGAGATAAAGTGCGAGGACAATAAAAATAATTATCATAAACATAGTGGTCACCTCGTAAAAAATAGTTGTTTTTAATTCCTAGTGATTTTATAGTATATAAAAAGGTGGCGATATAAATGAAACGATTATTTATTATACATGGCTATAATGCCTACCCCGAAAAACACTGGTTCCCTTGGTTGAAGGAGCAATTCCCTCATATCCCAACGGAAATTATTAAATTGCCTAATGCTCATGCACCTCAACTAGAGGAGTGGTTAGCAGCAATTAACGAAGCGGTTGGTGAGGCAGATGAGGGTACGTATATTGTGGCGCATAGTTTAGGCACGCAAACTACACTGCATTACGCCATGCAACAACAAACGTTAGGTGGCATTATTTTAGTGTCGGGCTTTGCCGAAAAAATCCCACACCTTGCTGAGCTTGATAATTTTGCGCTACCTATTAATGATACCCACATTAAAACGATTGTAGCTAAGCGTACAATTATTGCGGCAAAAGATGATAGTATTGTACCGTTTAGCTGTAGTGAGCGGTTAGCAAAACGTATTGATGCTACATTTATTACGCAAGAAACAGGCAACCATTTTATGCAAAGTGATGGCTTTACTACCTTGCCTATCGTAGTAAAAGCATTGGAGGAGATGTTGTGATTAACGTATTATACATTGAAGATGAACCGCAAATTGCACAGTGGCTAACAACGGAGCTTGCACAGCACTACATGGTTTATAGTTACCCTTCTTATGAAGTTTATGAGCAAAGCGGAGATCAATTTATACCCGATGTGGCAGTGCTTGATATTATGTTGCCTGGTTTAGATGGTTTTTCTATTGCACGTAAATTAAAACGTACTTACGATGAGCTACCCATTATTTTATTATCTGCACGCGCTATGTTAGATGATAAATTAGAAGGTTTGAGTATAGCGGATGATTATGTGACAAAGCCCTTTCAGCCAGCGGAGATTATGGCACGCATTGAAGTACTGCTACGCCGATTTAATAAAATGGATGAGGTATTAACCCTTCATCACATCAGCATTAATACCAAGGACTTTGAGGTGCGTAACCAAGAAAACGGTGAGGAAATTATGCTGACGCAAACACAAACTAATTTACTGCGCTACTTTACTAATCACCTCAATCAAATTTTAACGAAAGAACAATTATACGAAGCCGTTTGGCAAGAGCCGTATATGGATGGGGATAAAACACTGATGGTACATATCCGTTATCTGCGCGAAAAAATCGAAAAAAACCCATCTGCCCCGCTAATTATCGAAACCATTCGTGGCATTGGTTATAGGGTGCGCGCATGAAGCGATTTTTGCGCTCATTATTAATGAAGTATTGGTTATTGCTTGCGATAGCGCTCGTGTTAATTTATTTATTAACCTTTATTTATATGCTAGGTACGAGCTTTGAGCGTAAAGGTACGCCAAGTCAAACAGATATTGAAATGCAATGGCGTAAAGAGGTGACAGCTGCTCAAGTGGATGATGTGCCTAATTTAATCGCCAAATGGCATGCCACTTATCCTCAAGCTAGTTTTTTTCAAGTAAATCAAGATGGCAAGCTTGTGCAACAATGGTATGGTGCTGAAGATTTGCCTATGCAATGGGACGCGATGACCACAACGCGCTTTATACAAACTCATTATGGTGGCGATATTTTTACGATTTTACAATTTATTGGTGACCAAGAGGCAAATGGTTTTTTAGTATTTCAGTTAGAGCGTAGTTTTTTTGCGGCTAAAACAATGGAGAGTGCTTTCTTTTATTATGCAGTGGGAGCGATTGTATTATTTTTTGGCATATCCACATGGTTTTTCATGCGTACAGTGCGCCGCCTAGTTAATCTAGAAGAAGCGATGACAACGCGTGAAGTAGATGGGCTACCCATTAAAACACAGGTAAAAAACCATGACGAAATCGGCGCAGTAGAAGAGGCCTTTAACCAAATGGTCGATGAGTTACGGAGTGCTAAACAAAGTGAGCGTGAAGAAGAACAGTTACGCAGAGAGTTAATTGCTAATCTATCACATGATTTAAAAACACCATTAACAAAAATGCGTGCACAGCTACACTATGTTGCACAACCACAGGCTAAACAACTTGATGATGCAATTGATATGATGGATACATTGCTCGAAAATCTCATGGATTACTCGTTATTAACAGCTAATAAAATGCGCTTTGAGCCGCAACTTGAACGTGTAGATCGCTTAGTTAATCGTAGCGTTGCTTCCTGGTACCCTGTGTTTGAAGACGCGGGATTTATAGTTGAGCTAACATTAGATAAAGCCGAGTGGTTAGTTGATAGCTTATGGCTTACACGTATAATAGATAACATTTTACAAAATGTATTACGCCATGCGAGTGCAGGACAATATGTAAGTATTACCGTAACTCGAGAGGCCATTGTGGTTCGTGATAAAGGTACGGGAGCGCAAACAACCGTCACAAAGGGAGCAGGGATTGGCTTAACAATTGTGGAGCTGATGACGAGCAAGATGTCACTAGACTTTACTTTAACAACAACTACACAAGGTGCAACCGCAACAATCAGTCACAAATAAGTGGCTGATTTTTTATTTTAAACGAATTTTAAACAAAACAAACCTTAGCTTTAACCTTCAACCTGTAAAGTTAAAACTGAGGTGAAGAACATGACAATGATTGTCGAAACAACAGCATTAACAAAACAATTTCAAAAGTATACAGCCGTTTCAGGCGTTAATCTACAAGTTCGTAAAGGCGAGATTTATGGCTTTTTGGGGCCAAACGGAGCAGGGAAGTCTACAACGATTCGGATGTTGTTAGGCCTTACACGACCTACAGCAGGCACAGTCAAAATTTTTGGTAAGGACTTAGCGAGCAACCGCATCGAAATCTTGCAAAATGTTGGTTCGCTCGTCGAAAACCCTTCCTACTACCCACATTTAACAGCAGCCGAAAACCTTGAAGTATTGCGCAAGGTGTTGCGTGTGGCACCAACACGTATTGAGACGGTATTAAAGCTAGTGCGCCTTGATCATGTGCGTGATAAAAAGGTTAAGGGGTTTTCGTTAGGTATGAAGCAACGCCTTGGTATTGCGGCAGCATTATTACATGCACCGCAACTATTAATTTTAGATGAGCCAACGAATGGGCTAGATCCAGAAGGCATTATTGAAATGCGCGCGTTAATTAAAGATTTGGCGGACGATGGTATTACGATTATTATTTCGAGTCATTTACTAGCAGAGATTGATCAAATTGCTACAACGATTGGTGTGATCGCTAAAGGGCAACTAATTTATCAAAATGCCATTACTGAAATGCGTAAGCTTGCTCAGGCAGAGCTTCATTTACGTACAAGCAATAACGCCTATGCTACGCAATTGCTTGGTGGCGTTATACAAGGCGAAAATGTGTGCCTCCCTTTTATGTCAGATGCCAAAATTGCAGGAGGGCTTATGCAATTATACGAAGCGGGTGTGCATGTATACCGTGTCGAAGAACATCGTAAATCACTAGAGCGTATTTTCTTACAAATGCTAGAGGAGGCGAATGCTAAATGATGCGTTTGCTACAGGCAGAGTTCGCTAAAATTAAGGGCAAGGGCTTTTGGCTGCTTAGTTTTATTGGTGCGTTTGGTGTAATTGCCATGCAGATGGTTAACTATGGTGTGCGTAAGGAGTGGCTACTTTCTTTGTCAGAAGATGACTGGTCTTACTTTTTATTAAATGTACAAGGCTTTGTTCCAATTTCAATTGTACTTGGCATTGCGATTTTAGCTACCCAAATTACGAGTATTGAAGATGATACAAATGCATGGAAGCAACAGCTTGCACTACCTATTTCTAAAAAGGGTTTATACGCGGCTAAATTTATAACCGTTACCTTCTTTTTAGCGTTAGCTTCAGTGTTATTAGCCGTCTTTACTTACTTATATGGAAGTACGATGGGTTTTAAGCAAAGTGTGCCTTATAACGAATTATTAAAACAAACATTATTACCGGCCATTACTGCGCTACCAATTTTAGCGCTTCAGTTGTGGTTAGGCGCTGTAAGTAAATCACCAGCTGTACCAATTACTGTTGGTGTCGTGCAGTTTTTATTAACGTATAGTGCATTTACTATGCCTAAATGGATGCCGTGGACATGGCTATACCTACCTAACCCAACGCTTAATATCGCATTAGGTCTTGGTGCAGGCATCGTGATTTTTATAATGGGCATGTATGATTTTTACCGAAAGGATGCGTTATAAATGATAGGTTTAATACAAGCAGAGTGGTTTAAACTAAAGCGTCTGCGTATTGTAGGATTACTTATAGTTGGACCATTATTATCTTTAATTATTGGTATTGCCAATCCGATGATTAAAACGCTTGAAGATGGTAACCCTTGGTATATGCTCATGCTTTTTATGAATTTAACCTACGCGCTATTATTTTTGCCCTTAGTGACGGGCGTCCTCGCTGGATTAGTTTGCCGTTATGAACATCAAGCAGGCGGGTGGAAGCAACTTGTTGCATTACCTATTAAACGTTACCAAATTTATTTTGCTAAATTTTTTGTGATTGCTGTGCTAGTGCTTGTCATCCAATTGTTTTATGGTGCAGTAGTGTACGGTGCAGGTACATTTAATCAATTTACTGAGCCGTTTCCAGTAGCAGTCATTAGTAAATTTATTATTGGCGGCTGGTTAGCAACATTACCTATGATTGCATTGCAACTGTGGGCAGCAATGATGTGGCAGAGTTTTGCGTTAGTTTTTGCGCTTAATGTTGTTTTTACATTGCCAAGTATTTTAGCTATTAACTCAGAGCGTTTTGGGCCGCTTTATCCATGGGCACAACCTTTCTTTATGATGTATATGCAAGATGATGTCAGTGGTCTCTTTTTTGTGCCACTTAGTCAGTTCTTATTAGTAACAGTAGGTAGCTTTGTGATATTTTTAGCACTCGGTACGTGGTCATTTACGCGTAAAGCCATATAAAAAAGAGGCTGGGA